>JAMPYE010000325.1 GCA_023700825.1 Thermoanaerobaculia bacterium
ATCGGCACGGCCGCGCATCTGGTATCGTCTCACCATATTTAATTGACTTCTTGTTCAATCAATATTGGTCCGGCAAGCAGCGTTGTCAAGTGGCGGGTGCGACACGCCCCTCGAAGCGCGAACGAAGATCGACGAACGGCGCCTCCGCAGCGGGGCCCGGGTTCTGCACCTTTCCTGGTCTGGCATTCGCGGCGCCAGGTCCCCGGTTCAGGAAGACCGATCTCCGCGCGCAAGCCCGGGCGGGCCGCATCGCCGAGCCGGTGAGGATGAGCCGTGCTGCCGCGTTCAACCCCGCATCAGCTTCTTGATCAGTTGAATCTGGCCCGCGTGGTAGAGGTCGTGCGCCGCGATGCCGGTGATGAGTACCCGGTTCGTCCACTTCGATCCCGGGCTCACCCGCCCGAGCTCGCGCGGGTCGAACGCCGCAACCGCGGCGCGCAGCGCTTCGTGGTACTCGACGAGCAGCGCCACGTCCTTCTTCCAGAGCGCCGCATCGGACCCTGACTTCCGCGCGAACCAGTTCGAGCCCCTGTACGCGAAGCTTCCCTTCTCGGCTCCGGTCAGCCTTCGGAGCGCCGCGTACTTCCAGTAGGTCACGTGCACGACGAGCTCGTGAATGTTGTGCCGTCGCGCCGCCGGCCTCCAGACCGCATCCTGCGCGCTCACGCGACGCACCGAACCGCGCAGGTTCTGCCCGTGCCACGACTCGCCGTCCCACGCCTGGTCGAGCACGCCAAGCAGAATCGAAATCTCAGCTCCAGCCATTCGAATCCTCCGTTCGCCTCGAGATCGTTCACCTCTCCTGACGAGAGAACACGCCGCTCGTCGCGGGCGTTCGGCCGGCACGAAACTCACGTCCGCTTCGCGGCGGGATCGGGTCGTCGGCGCAGACTCCTCGCTCGCTGCGCTCGCGTCGCAACGGCCTCCTGCGGCATGCGCAATCTGCCGGCGACACCCGTCACGCCCGATGCCGCAGCGTGACCTGTAGCCCGACCGGGTTCATCGTGAAGGTGAACTGTTCCTTCACCGACTCGCTCCTGCCTCGGCGCTCGATCGCGAACGCTCCGTAGAGCGTCGCGAGAACGAGCTTCATCTCGAGCAATGCGAGCGCTCTCCCGGGGCAGAGCCTCGGGCCCGAGCCGAACGGCATGTGCACCGAGGGCTCGTGAGGTCCCGGCGCTCCCGGCAGCCAACGCTCCGGGCGGAACGCCTTCGGGTCGGCGAAGTTTTCGGCATCGACCACCGCGGGACGGAGAAGGACCGAAACACCCGTCCGCGCGGGGAGCTCGATGTCTCCCAGCACCGTGTCCTCGTTCGCTTCGAGGATGATCACGGGTGCGACCGGACGGAGTCGCATCGTCTCGTTGGCGACGGCCGCCGCGTAGACGAGCCGGTTGGCCGTTTCGAAGCTGTCGGGCACCGCGTCATTCCGCATGACCGAGGCGATCTCACGCGTCAGCGCCGACACCGCGTCCGGCGCGTCGCAGAGATGATGCACGGCCCAGGCGAGCGTGTATGCCGTCGTGTCCTCTCCCGCCACGAGCATCGTCAGCAGGTTCCCGAGAATCACGTCTTCGGCAAACGGCCTTCCCTCCTCATCGCGCGCGGCAACCATCGCCTCGAGGAAATTCGCCGGGCTTTGAGCGCGGGAAGGATCGGCCACGAACCTGGCCTGCGCCTCCGCCACGAGCGTTCGCATCCACGCATGCAGCTCCGCGAGAGCCTCGTCGAGGCGCCGGTCGACCGGAAGCCTGACGAGCCGCCACGTAGGGAAGAGCGCGAAGAGCCGGCGGTTGAACGCCGGGAAGATCTGCTCGAGCTTGCGCTGGATCACGTCGTCGCCCTGTTCGAGCGTGTTGACGTCGTGCCCCAGAGTGAGGATCGTGGTGACGTCGACGGTGAATCGCTTCAGCGTGTCGACGATGTCGACCTCTTCGCCGGCGTCCGCCGCGCGCGCAAGCCGCGCGCGCAAGTTGCCCGCGACCCTTGCGAGCGTCGGATAGAAGTCGCGAAGATGCCGGTGCGAAAGCGCCTCCATCGAGAGCCGCCGCTGCGGCCTCCATGCCGCGCCTTCCGCCGAGAACACGCCTGCGACCTTCATCTCCTCGAAGACCGTCTCGACCGCGTGCAGCCGCCGGAAGCGCTCGGGACGGTGGCGAAGCGCCTCGTCGACGAGGTCGGGATCGGTGACGGCGACGAGCGTGTTAGGCCCGAGACGATAGCGATAGACCGGGCCGTATTCCGCGGCCCAGCCCTCGAGGATCTCGTGCAGCCGCGGGATGTCGAGCTGAAAGGCGTTGCCGAAAAACGGCAATCCCGCAGGTCCGGGCAACGCATCGATGCGACGACGCGCGGGCGACGGCTGCACTTTCAAATCCGCGCCCGGGAGGTCGACGACGATCTCGCCGTCGACCTCGGTCGCGGGATATCCGACGAGGCATCCGGGGCCGTCGAGCCGCTTTCCGTCGGACGCGTCGAATCGCCATCGATGATTGCGACAGACGAGCGTCCCGCCATCGAGTTCACCCTCGCCCAGCAGCGCGCCGCGATGCGGGCAGTGGCCCTGGAATGCTCGAAGCCCGGCCGCCGTGCGGACGACCACCAGATCGTGTCCGTTCGCGGACACGACGTGAGGCCCGTCGCCCTCGAGCCGCCCGATACGCATCGCGACGGCCGAGGTTCCCCTCGGCGAAGGTGCAGCAGTCATGGCGTGTGCCGCATTCTGCGCCCAACCCGGTCGTTGATGTCAAGCGCGATCCCGGGAGGCGAGTGCGTTCAGCTCGCTGCGCTCGAGTGCTTCGTCCGAAGTCGCAGACAAGCTCAGGCTCTTGCAGCCTGATCGAACGCCGCTACCTCGCACGACCCGAGGCAAGGCAGCGCGGCCCGGGCGGCCACAGCTGTGCCGAAGGATGATCTCCGCGGCGCTCGTGCTCGTCTGCGAGACGCACGACAAGCGCGCAAGGCAACTGCGCTGACGCGAGGCACGAGCGCGGCAACGCCTGGGCAAACTGGAGCCGCCTGACGCACGGCACACGCTGCGAACATCACGGGCAGCGCTTCCGCTTCGATGCCTTCTCGATGTAGCTGACCGCGTCGGGAGTCTTGCAGCACGTCTCACCTTGATCGACGTCTACCTTGCCGATGCGCCTGGCCGCGCTCATCGCCTGCTCGCGCAGTGCGGGCTTGAAGACCCCGATCGAGATGAGCGCGCCGTTCATCGCATAACGCGCCCAGTTCGGGGAGCGGTGGATCTCCTTCTCGATCGTCGTCAGCACCCTGGACGCGTCCTCGTCGCTGATCGAGTCCGGGTCGTCCTTCAGCCGAGCGCCGAGGATTCCGTAGCCCATCTCGCGGACCGACTCGTCGGGCGATTTCATCCACGCACCCATCGTCTTCTCCGCGATCGGGCTGCGGGCCAGGAGCCCGCTCAGGTAGCAACCGACGAATCGAACCGGCCCGTCCTTGACCAGTCGGTTCGCGTCGGCCCTCGTCAGCTTCTGCGGGTCGGAGATCAGCAGCGCCAGAATGCGCGCCTCGGCGTGTCCCGTCTTCCAGAGCTCGAGCGCGAGCGCATGGTCGACCTTGATCTTCTTCTGAAGCTTCGCGATCTCCGACGTCAGAACGCCGAAGACCTTCTCGCCCGACCCATGACGCCGATAGATCGCGGCCGTCTGTGGCTTCCCGAGCTTCTCGAGCGTCGCCAGAATCTCCCGAGCGTTCATCCCCTCGTCTCCTTCAGAATGCTCTGCGAAGCGGAGTCTCCGGGCCGGCGGGCGCTCTCCTGCGCACGAGGGCGCTCGATTCCGGCGTCATTTGCCGCGTTCCGCCAGCGCTTCGACCCGCCGGTTCTCGCGCGCGCTGGCCTCTGCGACGACCTTCCGCCATTCGTATTTCACCGCCAGCAGCTCCGCAAGCTCCGCGATGGTCCTCTTCGACGCGATCTCGTCCGCGACGGCGAGCCCGCCTTGCTCGGTGAGATCGAGGTAACCCGGTTTCGCTCGCACCGTCTCCGCGATCAGGGCCACCGCGTCGGACGGCGTCATGCGTCTCCCTCGCCGGAACGTGATCCCGACCTGGAACGCTTTTGTGCCGGCGAAGTCGCTCAGCATTCCAGGCGGGTCGATCTCCTTCACCGCTTCCACCACGTACTCGCGGCCGTTCGAGTCGATCACGCGAAGACCGGCATACGTCTCGATCGCCTGGCGATTCGTCGTCGTCAGCGCCCGCGCGTCCATGTACCCGCGCACCCCGCCGTCCGCGTCCACCGCCACGGCAGGGAACGCGAGGTCGCTCACCTGAGGGCTTCCGCAGCCTACGAGGAGGAGAAGCAGACTCCAGCGCATGGCCAGAGGTTAGCGTATCCCGGACTCCCGGGGAACGATCGTCGCCGAAGGAGGTGCGCCGCGATCCTCCTCACCTTCACAACCCGGATCCTCTACAGGGTGCCCCGCTCGTCCAGCCTTTCGCTGGCTCGCTGTTCAGGAACGACCTTCCCGTTTCAGCTCCGGCCTGAAGAACGAAGCCCTGACACGGCTCCGATCTTCAATATTGAACTGCCGTTCCTTTCCAGACGTGGCCGACGGCGAGAGCTCGACACGAAATCCGAATCGCTGAGTGCACAGCGAGGGTCACAGCGCTGCCTGCCACACGATCTTCACCACGATTCTCACTCCGGATCGCAGCGACTCGCTCGCGCCAAAAAAAACCGGGAGAGCCGAAGCTCTCCCGGTTCGAACTGCGATTGCGTCTGCTGAACTAGAAGTTCAGGCGGACACCGACGCGAGCCTGCCAGCGCGAGCGGTTGTCCGCGGTGCTGAACTGCGCTCCCGGGTTGGTCGAGCCGTTGAAGTTCTCACGGTAGACCGGCAGCCCCGTGGCGGGATCCATGCCCTGCCACGCGACCGCGGTGTAGTTCTGGTTCGAGACGTACTCGACGACGCCTTCTTCCTCGTCGATCATGTTCGCCACGTTGACGACGTCGAAGGTGAGCTGCGTTCCGACGCCCACGATCTCCGGCAGTCCGAGCTGGTACGAAAGGTCGAACTGACGAGTCCACGGCTCGTTCTGCTCGTAGCGATCGAGGATCCTTCCGGAGTTCGGGTCGACGCCGACCGAGCTGAGGAACGCTGCGAACTTCGCCGGGTCGAGCGGAGCAACCGTCGTTCCCGTGCTGGTCCTGCAAGGCGCCGAGGCGTTCGGCGATCCGTTGGCGTTGCTCGGGCAGAGGATCAGGCCGTTCGACGGAACGTACAGCAGGTCGTTCGACGTGTAGCCGTCACGGTTCGGGTCGCCGGCCATCATGATTGAGTACGGGCGTCCCGACTGCGCGTTGTAGAAGAGCCCGACCGAGTGGCTGAGCGGGCCGGTGCGGAAGTCGTAGGTGAGCGAGAGGTTGAAGCGGTTCTCGATCTCGAACGCCGAACGCGAGAGCTCTTCGTTGAAGATGTCGCCCTTGGTGTGGTGGAACTGCCAGTTCGAGATCGCGCGGCTCGAGGTGCCGTC
>JAMPYE010000326.1 GCA_023700825.1 Thermoanaerobaculia bacterium
CTCGTGGATGAGTCTCTCGGCGCAGGCCCGGAGTCTTTCGGCGGCGATCGAGACGTGAGTGGAGGCGCCACCGACGAGAACGACATGGTAGCCGTCCTTCAGCGGGGCGCAGAGGATTCTGCATCCGGATCCGTCGATCGAGAACAGGGAGGGAGTGCCCGCGCCGGTTTCGCTGGAGAGTCGGCGAATGTTGTCGAAGAAGAGCACGCCGTAGGCGCCGACGACTTTCAGGTCATAGGCGGAGATGCCCGTGGACGAGGTGACGACGGCCTCACCTTCGAAATCGACCAGGATCGCGCCCATCGCGCCGCGCACGTCCCTGACGATGGAATCGAGTTCGCGTTGAAACGGCACAGTCACTCCAGCATGACGAGGTATTTCTGCGCCTCCATCGCCTCGGCGCTCGCTGGAGCGGCCTCGACAACGCGGCGGAGATAGGTGAGCGCAGTGTCACGGAACCCCTTTCGATGTGCGCAGATTCCGAATCGGAGCAGGGCGGGAAGCGACTCGGGGCGGCGGGAGAGAACCTCCAGATACTGTGCTCCCGCGGCCTCGCAGTCGCCCTGCTTCTCGAGGAGGATGCCGAGGTAGAGGTGCGCGTCGACGAGCTCGGGATCGACGGCGATCGCGGCTCTCAGGTGCTTCACCGCATCAGCCCGTCGTCCGGCCGCCTCGTCGCAAAGCGCGCGGTGGAATCCGGCGCTCGCGCGCAGGGAATGGCCCGGAATCACCATGACGCTTGCGAAGTCGGCGGCCGCGGCGTCGTACTTCTGCGAGCGAAGCAGCGCAACGCCGCGATTGAACCGCGCCTCGACGAAAGTCTCGTCGCTCCCGACGAGGGCATCGAACAGCGCAATGGCCTCGTCGTTGCGTCCGGAGAGGAGCAGCGCGAGCCCTTTCGCGTTCTGGTCGCCGGCGGTCCCGACGCCCGCGCGGACTCCGGTCAGCGACTTCAGCGCGCGGTCGACGTCGCCACGGGCCAGAAACGCCGCGCCGATGCTGCAGTCGGGTCCGCCGGGAGAGTCCTGCCCCGCCGACACGACCGGCGCGAGCGCCAGCAACAGGATGAGCGCGGCCGGGCGGATCAGGCTGCTCCTCGTACCTGCTCTTCCGGCTGGATGTCGCCCGCCTTCACCGCGCGAACGAACGCCTCGACGACCTTCGGATCGAAGCGCGAACCGCCGAAGCCGACGATCTTGTCGACCACGTAGTTCAACTCCATCGCCTTCTGGTAAGGGCGGTTGGTCGTCATCGCGTCGAAGGTGTCCGCGACCGCGACGATGCGCGCCTGCATCGGAATCTGCTCTCCCGTGAGGTTGTCGGGATACCCGCCGCCCGACCACTTCTCGTGATGGAACCTCATCCCCGGGATGACGTTCACGAGTTGGGCGACTCCGCCCATGATCGCGGCACCTTTCTCCGGATGCGTCTTCATCACTTCGAACTCCTCGTCGCTCAGCGCGCCGGGCTTTCGGAGAATCCGGTCGTCAATTCCGATCTTGCCGACGTCGTGAAGCAGCGCGCTGATGCGAAGGTGGCGCATGTCGTCGTGCGAGAGACCGACATGCTTGCCGATCGCCATCGAGTAGCGCGCGACGCGCTCGGAGTGGCCGCGGGTGTACGGATCCTTCGCGTCGATCGCCGCGGCGAGCATCCGGATCGAGTTGATGAAGAGCAGGTGGTTTTCGTTGGCCGCCTTCTTCAGCTGCTCGATCGACTTCTCGATCTCCGCCGACATCACGTTGAAGTTGCGTGCGAGATCTCCGATCTCGTTCCTCGAGCGGACTTCGACGCGCTGCTGGTAGTTGCCCGCGGCGATTTCCTGCGACTTTTCGGCGAGCGCGTGAATCGGGCGCGAGATCCCCGTCGCGAAGAGGATTCCGACGACGATGGCCAGGACGATGGCGATCGCTCCCCACTGGATCGTCGAGCGGAGCATTCGCTGGACCGAGGCGAAGGCGCGCTGCTCTTCTTTCTGCACGACGACCGCCCAGCCGGTCGACGCGACCGGCGCCACCGTCCCGAGCACGCGGCGAGCGCCGTCGGAATAGCTCTGCGTCAGACGCACCGGAACCGGGGCGCGCATGAACTCCTGCACGATCCGGAGGTTGGAGAAGTCCGGCTGTTGCACGCTGATCGCGGGAGCGCTGTGCATCAGCACCTTGCCCTGGCGGTCGACGATGAACGCCTCGACGTCCGACTGCCCGTCGTTCACCACACGTTGGCGGATCTGGCGGAGGCTGATCAGTGCCTCGACCACGCCGATCACCACGGGGTCGTCGGGTATCGAAGGATCCAGGATCGGCACTGCCACGACCACCGCACCTTCGTTGAGTGCGGGCAGGTAGATGTACCGTCCGACGTAGACCGGCCCCGCGCTGCTCCCCCCGAGCACACTCTTGATTGCGGCGTCGAGCTCGCTGACGATCTCCGTCCCGAGCGAGGACGGGACGATCTCTGCACCGTGGCCGGCCGTGTCCGCGAGCCGCAGCGCGAGGATGTCGGGGTCGTTCTTCGTGTAGGTCTCGATCAGCCCGGTGTCGGCGGCCGACGCGAACGGGTCCGTTCCTTCCGAGAGCAGAATCGCGTTCCCCATGCCGCTCGCGATCTTGTCGAGCTGCTGGCCGTAGCTGCGGAGCAGATTGTCGAGGTCGCCGGAGATCGCGATCGCGGAGCGGGAGAGGTACTTCTTCTCGAGAGTCTCGAGCGATTCCTTGTTGATCCCGATCAGGAAGTAGTGCGAGATGAGGAGGGGCAGGATCGCAACGAGCACGAGCGCCCCAAGCAGCGTCCAGAGAAGACGCGGACCCTTCTTCAAGATCGCCACCGGCATGCGGCGATTATAGCAACGCACGACGGCCCGTCGGCTAACATCTGGGGGTAGCGGTGCGACTCCTCCGATATCGATCGGTTCGCGGCCTCGGCGGAATACCACAATGACGATCGTGGAAACGGCAAAATCGCTCGGGATGTACGTCCATCTGCCGTTCTGCCGGCGGCGATGCTCGTACTGCCCCTTCGCCATCTCGGTCGATCTCCGCCTCGAGCCCCGCTACTTTGAATGTCTCGTTCGGGAGATCGACTCCGTCGTTGCCGTTCCTCGACGCGTCGACACCGTTTACTTCGGCGGGGGAACGCCCTCGCTCTCGTCGTTCGAGAATCTCCGAAGCGTGTCGCGGGCTCTGTCGCGGTTCGGGCTCGATTCCGTGCGCGAGTGGACTCTCGAGTCGAACCCCGAGGATTTCAACAGTGACTCCGCGGCCCGCTGGGCATCCCTCGGCGTGACCCGGCTGAGCGTCGGCGTCCAGTCGCTGCACGAGGCCGAACTGCGGCCGCTCGGCAGGCTCCACGGCAGGGACGGCGCGCTCGACGCGGCCCGCGCCGGAGTCGCCTCGGGACTGAAGACGAGTGTCGACGTGATCATCGGCCTGCCGGGACAGTCGCCGGAGTCGTTCTCCGACACGCTCAGGCCGCTTCTCGACCTCGGCGTCGGCCACGTCTCGCTCTACATCCTCGATCTCGACGAGGAGACGCCGCTTCGCCGGCGCATAGCCGCGGGCCGCGTCTCGGTTCCCGACGAAGATGCAGTTGCCGGGCAGTACGAGAAAGCAGTCGAGGTCTGCGCGAGCTTCGGCCTGCGGCAGTACGAGGTCAGCAACTTCGCGCGACCCGGGGACGAGAGCCTTCACAACCTTCGATACTGGAAGCGCGAGCCCTATCTGGGCTTCGGCCTCGGCGCGCACTCATTCGAGGGAGAACGACGCTGGGCGAATTCACGCGAGATCGGCGAGTACATGAGCCTCGTCGAAAGCGGCTCGTCACCGGTTTCGTTCGAGGAACGACTCTCGGACGAGGAGCGTCGCGAAGAGCGGATCTTTCTGGGCCTGCGACGCGCGGAAGGGCTCCCGGACGCGGAGATTCGCGAGCTGTCGCCCGACAGGGCCGAGGCATGGGTCGCGCGCGGGGTGGAAAACGGCTGGCTCCACCGGAACGGCGGAAGGACTGCCTTCACGGCGCGCGGTTTTCTCCTCAGCAGTGCGCTGATCGCCGAGCTCTTCTGAGCGCGGCCCGGGGTTCGATCGAAGCTACTTCGCCTTCGCGCTCCCGGCGATGAGCGTCTCGATGTACTTGAACATGAAGTCCTTGTCGCCGGAGTAGAACACGCGCTGGCCATTCACCACGAACGTCGGCGTCGCGTAGACCTCGTTATCGTAAAAGCGGCCGATCTGCTGGAGCAGTACCCGCTTCTCTTCCTTCGACTTCCACGCCGGCTCGATGGTCTTCCAGTCGACGTCGTTGTCCGAGAGGAACTCCTTGATCTTCGACTCGACGTTCTGCGCGGTGATCGCCTCCTGATTCGAGAAGACGTAGTCGACGAACGGCCAGTACTTCGTCGGCGCCGTGCGCTGGAGGGCGCGGGCCGTCACCGCCGCCTGCAAGGCCCAGTCGTGGTGCTCGAAGAAGGGGAGATCGAGCCTCGCGTAGGAGATCTTCCCCGGGTGCTTCTTGAGGAACTCCTCCATCTTCGAGTGCGCGTGCATGCACGAGGGGCACTGGAAGTCCGAGATCTCGAGGACCTCGACCGCGGCTCCCTTAGCGCCTTTCCGCGCTGCGCCGTCGGCTCCGATGGCCTTCAGGAACTGGCGCCGGGGGTCCTGCGTGCGATCGAGCGAGCGTCCCGCCATCAGGAAACGGCCGGACGAATCGAGGAACGCGTCGGTCCGTAGCTGGCCGAATGGAGTGTCGTACGAGACGACCACTTTGCGTGTCCCGTCGGCAAGCGGCATCTGTCCGATCGACACCGAGGTCTTCTTCTCCAGGACGCGGTCCGTCGTCTCTCGCAGGCGCGTCTCGAGCGGACGGCCGTCGTTCGGCACGGGGAAGACCGCAGCGAGAATGACCTGGTTCGAAGCCTTCGAGACCATCGCGAAGTTCACCTCGCGGCAGCGTTCGTCGGTTTTCGAGGTCTGGGTGACCCGGTACGAGTCGAAACCAGCGGGTCCCTGTTCGGTGACCTGGTCGATGGCGAAGCTCGGGCTCGGGCAGACCGTCATCGCCTTGCGCAGGAACGACTCGAGCTGGGGATTATTGACCGGAGCCGCGGTGGCGGTCGTGGAGATGGCGAGCGTGAGCAGGAGCAATAGTCTCTTCATGGGATCCTTCCGAAGGTCGATCTCGAGTCGCGGCATTCTGAACAGCAACGCGGGCGAGTTCAATCCAGCCGTGCCCTTACAAAACGGTGAGATTGAACCCCGCCCGGACACACCCGACCTCTCGGCCTGCAGCGTTGAGGACGACTGGCTCGATGTAGGGGTGTAGCAAGGGCCGGTCCCGTGGATCGATCCCGAGCTGCCGGAGCGTCTCCACGATCACGGGGTCGCGGCCTCGGGGGGAGGTGCCGTCGGCTACCTTGAGCGCAATCCCGAGCGGACCGCTCATGAACAACTCCGGCCGCGTCCCCGCCCGTCCTAGCGACGGGAGGATCGTCATGCCGTAGAAC
>JAMPYE010000327.1 GCA_023700825.1 Thermoanaerobaculia bacterium
GACCCCATCGGAGTTCGCGGCAAGCCTGGACAGAGCCAAGGCACCGAAGGCATCAACGAAGGAAAAGGCAACAGCAACGGCGGCGGAGCGAGCTGCCTGACATCAACCGACTCTCATTGGTTCTGGTACAAAAACCGGGGGCAGGTCAGCAGAACCTCGAGAGTCGCTCGGTAGTTCGTTGTAGCTTGTACCCCACAGAAGCGCTTGACTGAAGGGCTAAAGGTAGCGCCTAGTTAGGCCTCGGACGAGCCCATGCTCTCGATTGAGCAGGCTACATTCTCATGCGAGTGACAGCCTCCAGATAGGCGCGATCTGCAAGCTCTCCGACATCCTGCCGAATTTCACCGCCTGTCTCCGTAGCGTACCGCTCGAGTTCCCGGGCGAAGCAATGAATGACGAAGAAGAGTAGGTGCCGATCGGTCTGCGGAAGAGATGCGAGGCACTGAGAAGTTACGGCTAGAGTCGAGAGGGTCAGCTTGGTCGGCTCAACTTGCCTAAAAAGGAAGCGCACATCCTCATTCGCGCTTGGATAGGTGAGGATGAGCGCACGACGCGTGGCGGAAAGTGCGAACATGCTGTATCTGAGGAAGAAGTCCGGTGCCGCCGGCGAAGAGCGAGCCAGGTGGCCCCATTGGCTCACCTGTGCAACCGCGAACGCATCTGAAGCGTCCGGTACGCAGGCCCCTCCCTGCCAGAGGGCATCCATGACTTGTAGAGTCCAAACGAGTGACGGCCCGTCGTTCCTCTGGAACAGATCGAGGATCACCCGAGCCGCGTAGAGTGCTGGCAAGCGAAGATACTCTGCGTCTGACAGCTGGGGGTGGCGAACCTCGATCGACGGAAAGTACGAGCCGTCGGTAGCGACTGCGACCGACCCTGCGAGAATTCCAACCGGTTCTACACTCATTTCTCTCGAGGCCTAACGTCTGCCGCTCAGCCGGCCCGGCGCGCCTCGCTGATGATACAACCTACAGACACCGTGACGCGCGCCGGGATCGGCTGCAGCGGCCATGTTAGACCGCCCTTCCGGCATAGTTCAGCTCGCTCTGGAAGCGGTTGCTCAACTCGTTCTGCCGGCCAAGCCGCCCCGCAACCCAGAGGTACTCTCGTTTCATAGAGGGCTGAACTGCTTTCCACTCTCGCGCCGAGAGACTGGCAAACATCTCTTGGAGCTGCTGCCAGAGCTGCTCGTAGCTCTCAGCTGCACGTTTATGGCCACCCGCCCGCTCCCAGGCGTATCCGTGAAATAGCACTGCAACTGGATCTGCGTTTTCCGCGAGAAAGGCCGGTTCACGAAGCTTCTCTAGCCAGGCGAAACCGTGCTGCTCCATTGCTCTCTGGACTTGGACGAGGGAGGCGGCGAGCTGTACACGCGATTTGCACGGGTATCCGCCGTGGTGTTTGTACACGCCCGCAGGTGTCAGGTACGGCCCGCAAAGGAACCCAGCCTGATTCGGCTGCACTTCCTCTCCGAAGAGTTCCTTGATCAGCTCGATCATGTCGAGCGGATCGAAGCCGACTAGCACCCGAAAACGCTCGAACCCTCTCAAGGGATCCAGGCTGAACAGAAACAGTCCGTCCTCGCTCTGACGGCTGAAGTCTCCACGTGCAGCGAGTGACCAGCCGTGTGAAGTGAAGAACTCCGTAAGCGTCGTTTCGGCGATCGAGTAGAAGTTGGCGGCGATCACGCGACTTAATCCTAGGCGGTCTAACGCACGGAGCTCAGCCGGCCCGGCGCGCATCGATGATGATACAACCTACGGACACCGTGATGCGCGACGGGATCGGCTGCAGCGACCTGTTAGGTGGGCTGATCCTGCCGCGCGTAGGCAAAGTAGTGAAGTGGCCCGATGAAGAACGGCAGCGCGAGGATGCCAAGACCCCATGCGACCTTTCGCGCTGGCGTTGCCCGCGTGCGCGAGAGGAAATACAGGCAAACGACCCAAGTGCTCCAGATGAAGACTGAGTTGATCGTTGACATGACCAGATAGGTTTCCGTCAAAACTGGATGACGCTGACCCAGCAAGCTGATCGTCCAACCAAAATCGACGAAGAACGCAAGTGGACATGTGATCGGCACCCAATCCGCGGGCCGACGAAGCACTTCTTTCCGCGGCGCGCTGGCCAATTGTGGAGCGACTCGCACGTGGAAGTACGGAATGCTCACCGGCCCAAACAGCAGGAACTTTACTAACCACTCGTTCGCACCCTGGAAGCCCACCGCGACCATTCGAGAATACTGAAATACTGAGTACAGGGCTGTGAAGGCGAACATGAAGGCCAGAGACACGCTGAAGAGAATCATGGCGGGCGGGTAGCCCCAGTTTCCCAAGAGGACCCAGACCAGCGACGAGACGTAGCATGCGAAAGCTACCAGGTAGAGTAGTACGCCGATTCCAACCAGCCTGAGTCGCACCTAGCCCACCTAACTAGTATTTCGGTCCCCTAAATCTCGGGTCCGAAACTTGCCTCGCTGCAAACTATCACACGCCGATCTCCCCGCCGCAAGCTCCGCCGACCCTTGAAGTTGCGGCCTTACGCGCGGGTAATCCTCCGCTGCGATAGGTCGCGGAGCGCCGCAACCTATCGACGGTGCGGAGCGGTTCGTTCCGGCCGTGGACGTGATGGGTTGCGCTGAGCGACGACTTTGCCGCTCGGGCTGTGTCAGCACAAACCGCTTCGAAAGAACGGCTTGGGTCGGCCCCGTGCGCCTCGTCGCGGATGTGATCGTCGGCCCTCCCTGCAACCTATCGCGGAGGCAACGATGGGTGTGCGCTCGCACTCACCGCACCCCCGTCTCGCATGATCGACGCGTGGAGTGAACCGACTGACAGAAGAGACGAACGAGCTGGCCGGCTGGACGCCGGAGGATCAGCTCGCTGGAGGCCAGAGCTGCTTCCTGCCAGCCGATGACCGACGCAGCGGATGTGGCCCTTGAAGTCACCGACCGCACGCGGGACGCGTGCGGTCCTGCCGGCGAGACGCCGGCGCTACGAAGAGGGGGCGACGCACTGCGGCGGTCCCCGACGCTCAGAGGCGGTCGGCCGGGCTGATCACTCCGCGCCCGCCCGCGCGATTCAGCACGTGCGTGTAGATCATCGTCGTCGCCACGTCCTTGTGCCCGAGCAACTCTTGCACCGTGCGGATGTCGTAGCCTCCCTCGAGCAGATGCGTCGCGAAGCAATGGCGCAGCGTGTGACAGTTCACGCGCTTGTCGACGATACCAGCCGCGCGCGCCGCCTCGCCGACCGCCCGCTGTGCCACCGAGGCGTCGATGTGGTGCCGCCGCCTCTCGCCCGAGCGTGGATCCTCCGAGAGGCTCCGCGCCGGAAAAACGTACTGCCATTTCCACTCCGCCGAGGCCTGCGGAAACTTCCGCTCCAGTGCGTGCGGCATCCAGACCCGCCCGTAACCGGCACCAAGATCTTGCTCGTGCAGGTTTCGGACGCGCACCAGCTGCCGCTCGAGCGCCACCTTCACCGAGCCCGGAAGCATCGTGTGCCGGTCCTTCCCCCCTTTTCCCTCGCGCACGAGGATCTCGTTCCGCGCGAAGTCGACGTCGTGCACGCGCAGGCGAACGCATTCCATCACCCGCATCCCGCTGCCGTAGAGCAGCGTGCAGAGCAGGTGCGCGGTTCCCTCGATCCGCTCGAGCAACGCACGCACTTCCTCCAACGACAATACGTCCGGGAGCCGGCGCCCGCGTTTCGCGCGGACCAGGTCACCAATCCAGCCGACCTCTTCGCAGAGCACGTGCTTGTAGAGAAACAGGATCGCGCTCAGCGCCTGCGACTGCGTCGACGCCGCCACGTCATCTTCGACCGCCAGATGCGTGAGGAACGCGTTGATCTCCTCGGCGCCCATCGACGACGGATGCCGCTTCCCGTGAAAGAAGATGTAGCGCTTGATCCACGAGACGTACGCCTCCTCGGTGCGGATGCTGTATTGGCGCACGCGAATCGCGTGGCGGACCCGGTCGAGCAGCTTTGGCGGGTTGGGCGCGAGGGCGGCTTCACTCATGAACCGAGGTTCCCTCGGTTCGCGGGCGATGTCAAAGTTTCTACTATAGGTAGAGTGAGAGGTGGCGGCGGTAGCGAAGGGGAAGCGTTCGATTCGTTAGGCGGAGCGGGAGGACCGGGGAGGGGAACCGGCCGGCCAGAGGCCAGCGCTTCGTGAGAGGCCGGCGCTCCTTCTTTCCGGCCGATGACCGGCGCTGAGAGAACGATGGGCGCGATCGGTGACCGCACGCGGGACGCGTGCGGTCTTGCCGGCGGGACGCCGGCGCTACGAGGGGGCTGCGGGGCGGCACGGCATACGGGAGCCGCGTCACCCTCGGCTGTGATATCAGTTCTCCGCGCCGGTCGGCGAAGTAGACTACCGTCGGCCGGGACACGCGCGGGGCGCTCGTGGTGCAGTGCCACGACGCCCGGCCGCGCCGGACGCTCACTCCCCGCTTCACGGAGCCTCGATGACCGCGACGACACACTCCACCTCGAACGGCAACAATCGGCGCTGGGACGATTCCTGGAAGCGCTTCCTCGAGCGCCACCCGGCGTTCGCTTCGACTGCCGCGCTCGACACGACGCGCGCCGGCGAGCTCAGCCGCCTCGACTCCAGCGGTCAGGTCTATCTCGACTACACCGGAGCCGGGCTCTACCCCGAGTCGCTCATCGCCGCGCACGGCCGCCTCCTCGCCTCGCGCGTCCTCGGCAACCCGCACTCGGTGAACCCTGCCTCCGTTGCGTCGAGCGAGCTCGTCGACCTCACCCGCCGACGCATCCTCGCGTGGTTCAACGCGTCGCCTGACGAGTACGAAGTCATCTTCACGGCGAACGCGAGCGGCGCGCTCAAGCTCCTCGGGGAGTCGTACCCGTTCGCCGAGGGCGACACCTACCTTCTCACCTGGGACAACCACAACTCGGTGAACGGCATCCGCGAGTTCGCGCGCCGCCGCGGCGCGGAGTACCGCTACGTCCCGCTCGTGCGCCCCGACCTGCGCCTCGACGAGACGCGTCTGGCCGCCGAGCTCGAGCGCACCGGCGGCGCGCACCGCCTCTTCGCATTTCCCGCGCAATCGAACTTCTCCGGCGTGCAACACCCGCTCGAGTGGATCGAGCGGGCGCAGCAGAAAGGCTGGCACGTCCTTCTCGACGCTGCCGCGTTCGCGCCGACGAATCGGCTCGATCTCGGCCAGTGGCATCCCGACTTCGTCACGCTCTCGTTCTACAAGATGTTCGGCTACCCGACCGGCATCGGTGCGCTCCTCGCCCGCCGTGACGCGCTCGCGGTGCTCGAGCGCCCCTGGTTCTCCGGCGGCAGCATCAACGTCGTCTCCGTGCAGATCGAGCGTTACATCCCGGCCGACGGGTCCGCACGCTTCGAGGACGGGACCCTCGACTTCCTCAGCATCCCTGCCGTTGCCGCCGGACTCGACTTTCTCGAGCGCGCGGGGCGCGACGCGATCCACGACCGCGTCGCCA
>JAMPYE010000328.1 GCA_023700825.1 Thermoanaerobaculia bacterium
GACCTACGTCGCGGGAGTGAAGCATCTCGCCGCGCCTTACTGCTATCGCTGCCCGTTCGGCCTCGAGTACCCGTCCTGCAATCTCCGTTGCGCGAAGGACGCCGAGGAGTTGATCCAGACCACGACGGACGGGCAGATCGCCGCCTTCATCGCCGAGCCGATTCTCGGCGTCGGCGGTTTCATCACCCCACCCCCCGAGTACTTCAAGGAAGTGACTGCGATCGTCAAACGCTACGGCGGCATCTTCATCGCCGACGAGGTGCAGACCGGCTGGGGCCGCACCGGCGACAAATGGTTCGGCATCGAGCACTGGGGCGTCGAGCCCGACATCATGACCTCGGCCAAGGGGATGGCGAACGGCTCGCCGATCGGATGGACGATCGCGCGCCCCGAGATCGCCGACGCGTATCCGTCCCTTACCTTCTCCACGTTCGGCGGCAACCCGGTGACCAGTGCCGCGGCGCTCGCCACGATCCGCGTCATCGAGGAGAACGAGCTGCCAAAGAAGGCAGCCGTCGTCGGCGGCTATCTGCGCGGGAAGCTCGAGGAGTTGAAGGCGAAGTACGAAGTCATCGGCGACGTTCGCGGCATGGGGCTCATGCAGGCGATCGAATGCGTCACCGACAAGGCTTCGAAGACGCCTAACGCGTCGGCGGTGATGCACGTGTTCGAGGAGACGAAGCGCCGCGGCGTGCTGATCGGCAAGGGAGGCCTGAACGGCAACGTCATCAGGCTCGGGCCGCCTCTCATCGCGTCGCTTCCCGACATCGACGTGCTCGTGGAGGCTCTCGATGGAGCGTTCTCGAGCTTGAAGAAGTGAACGACAAGGAGCGCCGGCGCACTGCCGGCGGGTCCGCCGGCTCCAGACCGGCGTCGAGGAGGGTGGAATGCGAACACTGATCAGGAACGGCCGCGTCATCACGGCCGTCGATGACTACCACGCCGACGTTCTCATCGAGGGCGAAACGATCACGACCATCGGGAGCTCTCTCTCAATGGAGACCGACAGGACGATCGACGCCGCCGGGTGCTACGTCATCCCGGGTGGCATCGACCCTCACACGCACATGGAACTGCCGTTCGGCGGCACCTTTTCGTCGGACAGCTTCGAGACCGGCACGATCGCCGCCGCGCACGGCGGCACGACCTCGATCATCGACTTCGCCGTGCAGGGCCACGGCGAGGCGCTCAACCTCGCGATCGACAAGTGGCACGCGAAAGCCGAGGGGAAGACCGCAATCGACTACGGCTTCCATCTCATCTGCACCGACCTTCCGGACTCGCGCCTTCCCGAGATGAAGTCGGCGATCTCGCAGGGAATCTCGAGCTTCAAGCTCTTCATGGCCTACCCGGGAGTCTTCCTCGTCGACGACGGCACGATCTTCCGGGCGATGACGACGGCGGCCGAGGCCGGCGGCCTGATCTGCATGCACGCCGAGAACGGCGTGATCATCGACGTCCTCGTCAAGCAGGCGATCGCCGCGGGGAGGACCGCGCCGAAGTATCACGCGATGACGCGCCCGACGAAAGCCGAAGCAGAAGGAGCCGGTCGCGCGATCGCGATCGCGGAGATGGCCGGCGCGCCGGTGTACATCGTTCACCTGAGCTGCCACGACGCTCTCAAGAAAGTCGTCGAGGCGCGAGACAACGGCATTCCCGCGTACGCGGAGACCTGTCCGCAGTATCTCTTCCTCGACGACACGCTCTACGACCGCGAAGGCTTCGAAGGAGCGAAGTGGGTCATGACCCCGCCGCTGCGCAACCTGGAGAACCAGGAGCACCTCTGGCGAGGGCTGAAGTTCAACGATCTGCAGGTCGTCTCGACCGACCATTGCCCCTTCTGCATGAAGGAGCAGAAGGAGTTAGGCCTCAACGACTTTTCGAAGATCCCGAACGGCGGCCCGGGAGTCGAGCACCGGATGAGCCTCGTCTACAACGGTGGCGTCGTCCCGGGGAAGATCAACGTCAACCGCTTCGTCGAGATCGTCTCGACCGCGCCCGCGAAGATCTTCGGCCTTTTCCCGAAGAAGGGGACGGTCGCGGTCGGCTCGGACGCCGACATCGTCATCTTCGATCCGAACGCAGAGCAGACGATCAGCGCGAAGACGCACCACATGCGCGTCGACTACTCGGCGTACGAAGGAATGAAGGTGCGCGGCGTGGCGAAGACCGTCCTCTCGCGCGGCAAGGTCATCATCGAGAACGGCAAGTACGTCGGCAAGGCGGGCGACGGGCGGTTCCTCAAGCGGGGACTGTTCAATTCGCCGCGTTAAGGCAGGTCAAAGGTCAGAGGTCAAAGGTCAAAGCAGTCAAAGGCGATAGGCGAAAGGCGATAAGCAGACCGTCGTCGTCGCGAAGCGACGAAACATCGGTAGCCCCCGGCTTCAGCCGGGGGTTCGAATGACATGATCATGAGCCGCGCCGCTTCAGCGGCGTCACACCAACGACGCGAGCGCAGACGATACGATGGCGAATCGAGACGACAGCAGTTTCGACTTCCTCGAGCTCCCCGACGAGCTGCACCACAGCCCGCTCTGGAACCGCGACCTCGCGCCGACGCGGCTTCATCGCCGCACCTGGTCGACCTGGAACATCGCCGCGCTCTGGATCGGCATGAGCGTCGTCATCACGACCTACACCCTCGCCTCCGGCCTCATCGGCCAGGGGATGAACTGGTGGCAGGCGATCGTGACGATCCTGCTCGGCAACGTCATCGTCCTCGTTCCGATGGTGCTCAACGCGCACGCCGGGACGAAGTACGGCATCTCCTTTCCAGTGCTCTGCCGCGCGAGCTTCGGCACGCGCGGTGCGAACATCCCCGCCGTGCTTCGCGCGATCGTCGCCTGCGGCTGGTTCGGCATCCAGACCTGGATCGGCGGGCTCGCGCTCGACGCGCTCATGACCGCCGCCTGGAGCGGCTGGAGCGCGATCGGCCCGCACGTCTGGATCTCGTTCTTTGTCTTCTGGGGAATCCAGATCGCGATCATTGTCAAGGGCATCGA
The DNA here is from genome assembly GCA_023700825.1 of Thermoanaerobaculia bacterium. Classification (GTDB taxonomy): domain Bacteria; phylum Acidobacteriota; class Thermoanaerobaculia; order Gp7-AA8; family Gp7-AA8; genus JACPDH01. The sequence continues at coordinate 3,003 of JAMPYE010000328.1, forward strand.
GGCGATCAAACATCTCGAGAGCTGGTCTTCGCCGCTCTTGCTGTTAGGCGGCTTCGCATTGCTCGTCTGGGCGATGAAGAACGCGGGCGGCCTCGGCAACATCCTTGCGGAGTCGGAGCATCTGCAACAGGGGAAGGGAACATTCTGGAAGCTCTTCCCCGCGGCGCTCACCGCCAGCGTCGGATACTGGGCGACGCTCAGCCTGAACATCCCCGACTTCACCCGCTACGCCAGAAGCCAGCGCTCGCAAATGCTCGGCCAGGCGCTCGGCCTGCCGACGACGATGGCGGCGTTCGCGTTCATCGGCGTCGCGGTGACCAGCGCGACGGTGATCATCTACGGCGGGGCGATCTGGGATCCAGTCGCGCTCGTCGCGCGGATCGGAACGCCCGCGGTGATCATCGTGTCGGCCGTCGTGATCCTCCTCGCGCAGCTGACGACGAACATGGCTGCGAACGTCGTCTCTCCCTCGAACGACTTCTCGAACCTGAACCCGAAGAGAATCAGCTACGTCACGGGCGGAATCATCACCGCCGTCATTGGCATCGTGATGATGCCGTGGAAGCTCTACTCCGATGCGGCCGCGTACATCTTCACCTGGCTGATCGGCTACTCGGGGATGATGGGAGCGATCGGCGGAATCCTCATCGCCGACTACTGGCTGCTCCGGAAGCGCGAGCTCGCCCTGCGCGACCTCTTCGAGCCGAAAGGACGCTACAGCTACAGCAACGGTTTCAATCCCGCAGCAATCGTCGCGCTCGTCGCCGGCATCCTCCCCGTCGCCCCCGGCTTCATCCGCGCCGCCATGACGCCGGGAGGACAGGTGGCAAACCCGACCGTCTTCGACACGCTCTACACCTACGCCTGGTTCGTGACGTTCGCGATCAGCTTCGTCGTGTATGCGGCGTTGATGCGGGAGAAGGTGGAGAATACGGAACGCGGAATGCGGAACGCGGGATGAACATCACACGCGAAAATCGTTTCGCCGCTCACGCGGCTGTTTCGATTCGGGCCGCTGCGCGGTTCCGGACCCTCACGGGTCCGGCTACGCATCTCACGGCCGCCGCGCCGTTCCGGACCCTTACGGGTCCGGCTACGCTTCTCACGGCCGCTGCGCGGCCTTGGGCCCTCACGGGCCTCGTGCGATCTCGGGATGTGATGTTCAGTGCGCCTCATTCGATTCATGCGGCGCTCTGCTCCGCCGCGAAAGCTTCGCTTTCGCACTCCACGTGCCTCTCGCCTGCTCTGGCCTTTGGCCTCTGGCCCCTGGCCTGCTCATCGCCTCTCGCCTATCGCCTCTCGCCTGCTTGGACCTATGACCTTTGACCTCTGACCTTTGACCTTCTGAAGGGGGTTCCCCATGCCTCGTACCGTCAAATGCGGACTGATCCAGACCTCGATGGCCTGTAAGGCCGAGGAGAGGATCGAGACGATTCGCACCGCGAATCTCGACAAGACGCTCGGCTTCGTCGAGCAGGCCGCGAAGGAAGGCGTGCAGATCCTCTGCATGCAGGAGATCTTCACCGGCCCCTACTTCTGCGCCGAGCAGAACACGCGCTGGTACGAGGCGGTGGAGAAGATCCCCGACGGGCCGACGGTCAAGCTGCTGCAGGAGGTCGCCCGCAAGCACCGAATGGTGATCGTCGTGCCGATCTACGAGGAAGACGGGACCGGCGTCTACTACAACACCGCCGCGGTGATCGACGGCGACGGCAAGTACCTCGGCAAGTACCGCAAGAACCACATCCCCCACTGCGGCCCCGGCTTCTGGGAGAAGTTCTACTTCCGCCCCGGGAATCTCGGCTACCCGGTCTTCGACACGATGTACGCGAAGGTCGGCGTCTACATCTGCTACGACCGGCACTTCCCCGAGGGGGCGAGAGAGTTAGGCCTCGCCGGCGCCGAGATCGTCTTCAACCCGTCGGCGACGGTCGCGGGGCTCTCGGAGTATCTCTGGAAGCTCGAGCAGCCCGCGCACGCCGTGGCGAACGCCTATTTCGTCGGCGCGATCAACCGCGTCGGCGTCGAAGCGCCCTGGAACATCGGAGAGTTCTACGGGCAGAGCTATTTCTGCGATCCGCGCGGCCAGTTCGTCGCCCAGGCCTCGCGCGACAAGGACGAGCTCGTCACCGCCGAGATCGACCTCGACAAGATCCGCGAGGTGCGCAACGTCTGGCAGTTCTACCGCGACCGGAGGCCGGAGACCTACGGCGGAATCGTGAAGCTGTGAGTTGACGCCGCGAGCGGCGTCCGCGGCTGGATACTCCAACGTGTAGAGCAACACGAACGATCCCGCGACGAACGGACCAGCTGTCGTCCTGAGCGCAGCGAAGGACCTCGCAGGGTAGTACGCGTGAACTTCAACGCCGCGGGTCAGCCTAACGGGTCATCGCCTGTCGCACGTTCGCACTACCCTGCGAGGTCCTTCGTCGCTTCCCCGCTTCGCGGGATCGCTCCTCAGGAC
>JAMPYE010000329.1 GCA_023700825.1 Thermoanaerobaculia bacterium
AGGCGTTTCACACCCGGCGAATCGAGATCAAGCTCCTGTCGATCTGTCGCCGCTTCGCGGCTCGTCTCAATTAGCGCGGACCGTGACCCCGGCTGAAGCCGGGGGCCACCGATCTCCCGCCGCTGCCGCGGCGGAAACCATCAACCTGTTAGGGCCTGGCGCGTCCGCTCATCGCCTCTCGCCTTCCGCTTCTCGCCTGCCTCTGGTCGCTCTTCGATTCTCGCCTCTCGCCTCATCGCCTTTCGCCTTTCGCCCCGACTCTCGTCCGCCTTACCGCACGACCCTCGCCCGGATGATTCGCAGGTCGATTGCCGGCTCGGTGGATTCGGGCTTCCTCGGTGCTTCCTCGATCATCTCGAGCGCATTCCATCCCGACTCCACCTGTCCGAAGACGGTGTACTTGCCGTCGAGATGGGGCGCAGGCCCGAGCAGGATTGAAAACGACGTTTCGGCGCTGTCGGGATCGTCGTCCCAGCGAGCCATCGAGAGCATGCCCCGCTCGTGAGCGACCCCGCTGACTTCGAGGGGAATCCGTCGGATCAACGCCTGCTGCTCCGCGGTCAGCTGTGCCGAGCGATCGTTCGCCGCGGCGGCCTGGAGGACGAACCCGGGCTCGAGGCGATGGAATCGCACTCCGTCGTAGACGCCCGCGTCCACCAGCCTAACGAACTGCCCGACCGTTTTCGGCGCCACGCTCGGGTAGAGGACGACCTCGATGTCGCCGGCCGCGGTCTCGAGGATCACGTGGACCCGCGTGTCTCCGGTCACCGTGCCGTCCGCCGGCGGGGCAGGGGCCGACACGCTGGCCGCTGGCTTGCGGAACTCCTCGTCGAGGATGCCGAGATACATCACCGCCATCGAGTCGGCGTCCTTGCCGCTCGTGTTGTTGTAGATGCTGACCAGCTCGTAGCGGTGGTCCTTGAGAAGAGGCACCCCTTCAACGCTCGCGAACGACGAAACGTCGGTGAGCCCGTAGCCGTGCTCCGGCCCGCGCGCGATGCTCTTGAAGACGGTCTTGCCGGCCGTGGCATCGCGCAGCTCCAGAGACTCGGCGAACGGGTGGAGGTGGACCGCCGCATGATGCAGCTTCGTGTCGAACGGAAGCGAGAGTAACGGCGTCACGTCGGTGACGTTCTCCTCGCGACCCGGCTTCACGACCCAGTGCCCCGTGAACTTGCGCCCTTCCCTGTCACGATACTCGCTCCCGCCCATCGCGTTAGGCGCCTGAGGGCGCATGAGGCAACTCGACCCGTGCTCGCTCTCGGCGAGCATCTCGGGAGGCACGCCCTCCGGGCCCTCCACGAGAGCCATGCCGAACACGCCCGCGTTGTAGAGCGGCTTCATCGGAGCGGCGAGCTCGCAGTCGCGCACGAAGTAGAACGTCACGCGATGCCGGACGCGGATTCCGGGGCTGCTGAAATTGAGGTTCAGGACCTGCGTCGTCAGGACGATCGGCTCGTTCGAGAGCAGAGGCATCCCGAACCCCCGGGGAAAATGCGATTCGAGCTGCCCCTGGGAGAGCGTAACGAGCCGGGTCGAGACTGTCTTCTGCCAGCCGAAAATCTCGCGATGGCGCTGGGCGTCGAAGTCGACGTTCACGTGACACATGAACTCGGGAAGCGTCGCCGTCTCGCCGTCCTCCATCATCATCTCGGTCTTCACGCCGGTGAGCCAGACGAGCTCGGGCGCTTCCGGATCGCCAAGGAAAACAGTCTGCGTGCTCTGCGGCCCTTCCATCGAGCGGTAGACGCGGTCGATCGGGTAGACCTCCGAGAGGACGGCCTTCTCGCGGATCGTCTCCGTCGCGAGGGCGGCGGGCGCGAGCGCAAGAGTAAGGAGGGCGGCGGCGAGTCGCTTCATTCAGGCACCTCGATTCGGGTCGATTCGCCGTCATCAACAAAGGGATCCGTGCCTCCGCTTCCCGATGGGCCGGCTCATCCCGCCCTTCTCTCGATTCTCAAGTCGCAATTCTCAATTTCCAATTCTCGCCCGGCCCGCTATTCTTTCGAGATGCCGGCTCCCCGTACGTACCGTTACTACGAATTCGTCATGGCCGCGTTCGTGACGGTGCTGCTCTGCAGCAACATCATCGGCGCGGCGAAGATCGTCCAGATCGGCGGATTCAGCTTCGGCGCCGGCATCCTCTTCTTCCCGATCAGCTACATCTTCGGCGACATCCTCACCGAGGTTTACGGCTACGCGCGGGCGCGCAAGGTCGTCTGGGCCGGTTTCGCGGCACTCATCTTCGCGTCGGGCATGAGCTGGGTGATCGTGAGCCTCCCGCCCGATCCCGGCTGGCCGGGCCAGGACGTCTACGAGAAGGCGTTCGGCTCCACCTGGCGCATCGCCTGCTCCTCTCTCGTCGCCTTCTGGGCCGGCGAATTCACGAACTCCTACGTCCTCGCGAAGATGAAGATCCGGACGTCAGGCAAGCACCTGTGGATGCGGACGATCGGATCGACCATGGCGGGTGAGCTCGTCGACTCGCTGATCTTCTATCCCCTTGCCTTCACCGGCGTCTGGACGACGCGGCAGATCGTCACCGTCCTTTTCACCAACTACCTCCTGAAATCGGCGTGGGAGGTCGTCAACACGCCGATCACCTACCGGATCGTCGCATTCCTCAAGAAGGCCGAGCAAGAGGACTACTACGACCGCGACACGAACTTCACGCCGTTCAGCCTGCAGGCGTAGCAGTATCGAACGGTGGTAGCGCTCTCGTCGCAGACGCACCGCCGCGGGTGACGACTCGCACAAGTCTCCCGATCTCGTCCGATCATGCTACCGACGACTCACAACCTGAGTCCGGAGCGAATCGAATGCGGATCTGGCCCGTCCTCATTGCAGTCTTCCTGTCGTCGGCAGGCGTCGCGCTGGCGGCGAACACCGGCAGCATCCGGTTGACCGTCGTCGATTCCTCCGGCGGGCCCATCGCCGGCGCCGGGATCGACATACGCTGCTTCGGCGCTCCAGGCCATCGAACCGCGATCGCCGATGCGCGTGGCACGGCCGTCATAGGATCGCTCCCTCCCGGCGCTCACGAGATCACCGCCTCCCGCGACGGCCTCGTGCAGAGCACTCGTCGAGTCGAAGTCCGGCAGAACGAGACGAGTGACGTCACGCTCACGCTCGCCGTCGGGGCGATCGCGGAATCGGTGATGGTACTCTCCCCCGCGCCAATCGTTTCGACGAACACCGCGATGGTCTCGAAGCACATCACGCTCGAAGAGGTCGAGCGGATTCCGGTCGGGCGCGACTATCTGGCCTACGCGCAACTCGTCCCCGGAGTCGGCGTCGTCGCGAACGGCGGCGGCACCGAAACGCCGATCGACCCGGCGTCCAAGGCGGGCAACAACTACTCCGACCGCGGCGGAAACCCGGGCTCGCGCGACAACATCCACCTCCTCGAAGGCTTCAACGTCTCCGACCTCGGCAACAGCGGCGCTTCTCTCGACTTCAACAACGAGGTCATCCTCGAGAGCCAGGTGATCACGTCAGGCATCGCCGCCGACACCTACGGCTCGAAGGGTTTCCTCGGCAACGTCGTCACGAAGTCGGGGTCGAACGTCTTCCAGGGCTCGGCGAACTTCTACCTGCGCGACTCGTCGTGGTACGCCGACTACGAGACGGGCGACGACAGGCTGAAGAGCGCGCGCGACGACCAGCAGGACTACGCGTTCACCCTGGGAGGGCCGGTCGTGCGGGACCGGATGTCGTTCTTCGTGTCGGCGCAGAAGCGCGACTCCGACGGCGACATCGAGCTCTCGAGCTCCGCGGTGCCCGAGCCGCAGACCTCCACCTACCGCTTCGAACGAACGAATCTGTTTCTCAAGACGTCGCTCACGCCATCGTCGCGCGACTCGATCAGCGCCTTCTATTACGTCGATCAGCGCGACACGAGCGGGTCGAAGGACGTCAATGCTCCGCCTAACACTTATACGATCACCGAGGAGCGGCCGGAGCTGCTCAACGCCCAGTACGTGCGTGTGATCGACAGCGCCTGGCTTCTCGACATCGCCGCCGGTCTCTTCGAGAGAACCTACGACGGCAAGCCCGCGTATCCGGAGCTCGGCCCGTCGAACACGATCCTCTACGTTCCCGGAACGGAAGTGCCCGCATACCAGCGCAACCTCGGGTCGAGCGGTGGCGAGTCCACCTTCGACACCGAACGCGTGCAGGCCACGCCGTCGGTCAGCTGGAACATCTCCGCGCGCGGCGTGCACGTTCTGCGTGCCGGCATGCAGTACTACGACTGGACGGAGGAGCTCTCGAACCACCTGCTCGACGGCTACTCCCTCACCTCCCTCGCTCCGATCTACGCCGGCATGACATTCGGCGAGACGGTGAGTAACGGCATCTTTCCCCAGGGCGAGTTCGACTACATCCTCCGCGCGTTGCAGGCTGAGCCATCGTCGGCGGCCTTCGCGTTCGTCGACGCGAACAAGGACGGCGTCATCACCGCCTCGGAGCTCGGGGCGATCTCCTTCTCGTCGAGCGCCGGCAATCTCGACGGAATCAACTACCTCCGCGTCAGCGACGTCCGTGTCGGCGTCAACAAGGTCGAGGCCGAGAACTGGAACGTCTACGTCGAGGACGACTGGACCATGGGCCGGTTCAACGTACGCGCCGGACTGCGCGTCGAGGACTGGAAGTACATCGCCTCGGACGGCTCGACGATCGTCGACATGGATCCCGTCTACTCGCCACGGGTCGGCGTCGCGTGGGACGTGAAGGGCGACGGTCGCCAGAGACTCTCGTTCTTCTACGGCCGCTACTACGATCCGCTTCTGAGCCCGATCGTCCGCTTCGCGGGGAACCTCTCCGGCACCGTGCAGGCCGAGCAGATCTTCATCGGCAACGACTGGTTCGACTATCGGACCCGCGGCTCCATCACGCGAAGCCGCGACGCGGTCTTTGCGCCTAACCTCGAGAACCAGCACCAGGACGAATACGCGCTGACCTGGGGGCTGAATCTCTCGCCGACCGTAGGGTTCATGGCGCAGGGCTACTTCCGTCGCGACGGCAACATCATCGAGGACTACGACCCGGTCTACTTCAACGAGGCCGTTGCGGGCGACCTCGCGCTCACCCCGCAGCAGTTCGGCTTCGGCCCGGAGGGCCCCGTCGGCGCGAACTACTTCGTCGCGAACCTCGTCGGCGCGAAGCGCGAGACGTGGGGGCTCGACCTCTCACTCGAGCGCGCCTTCAGCGCGACGTGGGGCGGCTCGATCCACTACTCGTGGAAGGACGCGAAGGGAAACAGCAACTCCGACGGCCACACCGACCTGCAGGGCGACTTCCTCAACCTCGACCCGCGGCTCGACTACATGTGGGGCTCCCTCCCCGGATCGGTAGACCACCAGGTCAAGCTCTTCGGCTCGTACCGCACGCCGATCAGGCTCGAGTTGGGCGCGCTCCTCTACTGGTCGAGCGGCGCGCACTACACCGAGGCCGACATCTTC
>JAMPYE010000330.1 GCA_023700825.1 Thermoanaerobaculia bacterium
AGGTCTCCTCGGGTACACGCCACGAGCCGTAGCGTGCGATGCGATCCCAGGGTGTCGGCTTGAGGCGCGCGCGAATCTCCGCGACGCGCTCCTCGGTGATCCGCGTCGGCGGCGAGTCGGTGTCGGGGTACATCCGGTCGGGGCCGGGAAGGATCCGCTCGAACGTCGTGAAGCCGCCAGTGAGCGCCTGCCGCGTCTCCTTCGGAACTCCCGCGGTCGCGTCGCCGAACCTCAGCCTGATCTCGTTCGCCGCGGTCCTGCAATCCTCCTCGGGGCCGAAGACGATGAAGAAGTCGTCGTTGTCTCCCGGCTTCACCCGCTTGCGGAGCCGCTCGATGACGCGGTGCTTGTCGGGGAACTGGGGGAGGACGGCGCTGGAGAGAACGATCGGCGGCTGGTCGAGGCAGGCGATGACGCGGATGCGGCCAGAGAGCTCGTCGAGGAAGGTCGTGTCGGGCTGCGTCGGATGCTGCGCGAGCCCCGCGAGGCCGAACGCTTTCACCGCGAACACCTTGCCTCCTGCTTCGAGGGCGCGGCGGATGAAACCGAGGTCGACGCCGTGAAAGATGTCGGAGACGTCGATCGGCTCGACGCGGATCGAGTCGGGCGTCTTGTACCCGCGGCGATGCAATTCGTCGCGCAGCTGCAGCAGCCGGTACTGGCGGATGCCTTCGTTGTGGACGAGGGATGCGGCGAGGCCGGCGCGCGGCACTCCTTTGATCTCGCAGCGGTCACCCCCGCGCACCGAGACGTTGACGTCCTGGCGGCTCGCGCCGATGCCGGTTCGCACGCGTCCCGTGGAGCGCGCGACCATTCCGCAAAGGAGGATCGCGTCGCGTACTTCCTGCGGCGTCCGGAGCTCGGGCCCGGTGACCGTTTCGGTGAGCGGCATGCCCAGCCGGTCGGTGCGCCAGACGATCTGGTGGCCCTTGTCCTTCACTTCGCGACACGAGTCTTCCTCGACGCTGAGGTGAGTGATCGTGAGATTGCGGCCGTGAAACGGGAGCACGCCGTTGACACCGACGATCGCCGTGCGCTGGAAGCCCGTGGGGATCGACCCGTCGAGGTACTGCTTACGGGCGATGTGGACCTCGTCGATGATGTCCATCTGCATCATCAGGCAGAGCTCGATCGAGACGTCGATCGCGTTCTGGTTCACGAGGAACGGCGGCGTGTCGTCCATCTCGTAGGTGCAGACGTTCAGATGATTGAGGAGATAGATGATCTCCTTCTTCGTCTTGAACTCCATGAGCGCCGTGCCGTCGTACTCGCCGAGCTCGGAGAGCGTGGGCCGCATGTGGCGCAGCACCTCGCCGTCGTGCGTCTCCGTGTAGAGGCCGGCAGGGCAGCGGCAGAAGAGCTTGTGCTTCGTCAGCAGCTGCTGGTGCACTTCGAGGCCGGAGATGAGGCCGACCGCTTCGTAGTCGAGTGGTTCTAGCATTCGGGGTCCTTCTTACGGAATTCGATCACATATCGCCTTCGCGATCTCGAGTGACGCGGTCGCTGCGGGCGAGGGGGCGTTGCAGACGTGGAGCGAGCCCTCGCCCTCCACGATCAGGAAATCGTCGACGATCGCGCCCTCGGGCGTGACGACCTGCGCGCGGATGCCCGGTCTCGCCGGCACGAGGTCGGCCGCGGTGATCGACGGCAGCATCGCCTGCACAGATCGGGTGAAGCGCGACTTGCTGAACGAGCGCGCCATCTCCGAGGCGCCGTCGCGCCAGAACTTCGCCGCGATCTGCCAGAAGCCCGCGTATCCGACGATTTCGGCGAGGTCGCGGAGATTGACGTCGAGCTTCCCGTAGCCTTCGCGCGCAAAGGCGAGCACGGCGTTGGGCCCGGCGTGAACACCGCCGTCAACCGTCTTCGTCAGGTGAACGCCGAGGAATGGGAAGCGAGGGTCGGGGACGGGGTAGACGAGCCCGCGGACGAGGTGGCGCTTGCCGGGAGTCAGCTCGTAGTACTCGCCGCGGAACGGGACGACGCGAGCGCCGGGATCCGCGTCGTCGAGCCGGGCGACGCGGTCGCTGTGGAGACCGGCACAGGTCACGAGCAACTTGCACTCGAAGTCGCCGGCGCTGGTGTGCAGTCGTTTCACGCTGCCGTGGCGCGAAACCGAGAGAAGGCGCGCGCCGAGTCTCAGGTCGCCTCCGAACTCGCGCGCGATCGCGGCGAGCCGATCGCAGACGCCGACGTAGTCGGCGATTCCGGTTGACGGAACCAGGAGCGCGGCGACGCAGCGGATGTTCGGCTCGATGTCCTTCGCTTCGGCCGACGTGACCCGCCGGACCTCGATGCCGTTCTCGCGCCCGCGGTCGCCGAGCGCGTCGAGGCGCGGAACCTCCTCGTCGGTGGTGGCGACGACGAGCTTGCCGCAGATCTCGTGAGCGATTCCGTGCTCGTGGCAGAAGCGGGCCATCGAGCGGTTTCCCTCGCGGCCGAGCTTCGCCTTGAGGCTGCCCGGCTTGTAGTAGATGCCCGAGTGGATGACGCCGCTGTTGCGCCCGCTCTGGTGAGCCGCCCAGGTCGCTTCCTTTTCGAGGAGAAGCAACTTCGCCCCGGGGTGGCGGACGAGGAGCTCGCGCGCCGTGGCGAGCCCCACGATGCCGCCTCCGACGATGGCGAAGTCGTACATGGTCGCGATTATGGTGTGGGCGCGGTCCTGGGCGGGCGAGGTTTATCATAAGCCTCTGTGACGGATGAGACGGGATCGGGTGCAGGCAGCCGGCCGGATGCGCGCCTGGACCGTTTGGACGCGCTCGCCCTGGCCGCGATCGTCGCGGTCGCGGCGCTGGCGCTCCGGCAGTCGTGGGGCAAGTGGCTTCATCCGATCATCGACGCCGGGCGCGACCTCTATGTCCCCGAGCAGATCCTGCTCGGCGAGAAGCTCTACCGGGACGTCCTCTACTTCTACCCGCCCCTGACTCCCTACCTGCTCGCCGCGATCACGGCAGTGACGGGAAGCAGCCTCGCGATCTACGCGGTCGTTGGCATCGCGATCTCGGCAGTTGCGTGCGGCGCACTCTACGCGGCGGCGCGTGCGGGTTCGGGGCGCAGCGCGGCATTCTCGGTGGCACTGCTCTTCGTCTCCGCGAGCCTCGCGGGCGCCACCGCGTACGGCTCGAACTTCGTCTTTCCCTACGCCCACGCCGCGATCCTCGCGATGACTCTGTTCATCATCTTCGAAGCGATGGTCCTGCGGATCTTCGCCGAGGGTGCGTCGGCCGGCAGAACGGCCGTCGCGATCGGGGCGGCGGTGCTGTGCGCGTGGTGCAAGATCGAGTTCGCGATCTTCGTCGCCGTCTCGATCGTGGCCTTCGCGTTGCTCGCGGCGGCTACGCGGCGCGTCGCACCCGGGAAGGCGCTGGTGGCCGCTGGCGTCGCGTTCGGGATTCTCACGGCGAGTTTCGCCGCGGTGTGGCGCTATTTCGACGACGCACCGCCCGGGCACCACTGGCTCTTCGACAACACTCTTCCCGCGGCGCTCCTATCCGGCGATGTCGCCCGGCACTTCTATTCGAGCGTCACCGGAATCGATCACTGGGCGTCGAACCTGACGGTTGCCGCCGTCGGCCTCGCGCTGATCGTCGCTCACGCGATGCTGGTCCGATCGCTCGATCGGAATGCGACGCCGGGCGAGCGGCCGGTCGTGACGGTTGCGCTGCTCGTCGGCCTTGCGCTCGTCGTCTACGTACTCGGCAACGATCGTTTCTTCCGCGCGTGGACGCTCATTCAGATCGGCTTGCTGCCGGGTGCCGTGCGCGCCGTGATCCGCGTGGTCCGCTCCCCCGAGCATCAGGGGAAATGGGAAGAGCTGCGACTCCCGCTGCTCCTCTGGTTCTCGCTTTGTGGAACGTCGCGGATCTACCTGAACCTCGCGCCGTCGTGGTACGGCTTCTTCCTGATCCTCCCGGTCTGGCTCCTGATCGCCGACGTGCTGTTCCGCGAGCTGCCCGCGCGAGGGCTCCATTCGCGCAAAGGGGCGCTGCTCTGGCTGCCATTGCTCATCGTCATCGCGGGACGGAACCTCACCGAGCAGCGTGAGACGTATGCGAAGAAGTCGTTCGCGATCGAGACGCCGCGGGGGACGTTCTACGACGCGAACCCCTACCGGGCGCAGGTGCTGTCGGAGTTTTTCGCCTACACGCGCGAGCATCGTCTCGCTGGCTTCGTCGTGATTCCCGAAGGGCTCGCGCTCAACTATGCGGCGTCGATTCCGAATCCGACGAGCTGGCACACCTTCACGCCGGCGGAGCTCCCGACGATCACGCAGGAACGGGCAGCGATCGCCGAGTTCGAGCGGGCGAGACCGCAGCACGTGGCCGTGGCGTCGCGCGACGCCTCGGACTTCGGCTTCCGCGGCTTCGGGATCGACTACGGAATCGCGCTCGACGGCTACCTTCGCACGAATTACGTCCTCGAGCGTCAGTGGAGGACGGAAGGGTTCTCTCTGTTCCTGCTCCGCCGGCGATGAATCCGCGCTTCACCGATCACGATCGGTGGTGAGGGGAACGGCGATCCTGCCGCTCTGAAGAGTTCTTCCCTTTTGTCGCCAGGAGTCGAGCCCCCCTTCGAGCGGGCGGACGTTGTCGATCCCGATCTTCTTCAGCTGAAGCGCCACACGGGCGCTGGAGGCCTCGTTCGGTCACGTGCAGTAGAGGATGATCTCCCGGTCGCGCGGAATCTCGCCGACGCGCCGCGTGAGCTGCTCGACCGGCAGGTGGATCGCGCCGGGGATCATCTCGGGATCGGCGTCGAAGTCCATCGCGTGACGCAGGTCGATGATCGAGAACAGCTCCCCTGCGTCGATGCGCGACGATAGCTCGTCGACGGTGATGCGCGCGGTGCGGTGATCGCGGAGAAACCGGTTGCGCGTGTACCACTTCCGCCCGATCCAGGCGGCCAGCCCGAGACCGAGCAGGAGCCCGAACCACATCCCCCAATCCGAAGCTTGCTGGACCATCCACTCGATCTGGTCGCCGAACGCGTAGCCGAGCACGAGGAAGACACCGAAGTGGATCAGCGATCCAATGGCGTTGAGCGTGTGGAACACGAGGCGCGGCATGCGCACGACGCCGGCCATCGGTGGCGCGATCGTGTTGAACGCCGGCACCCACTTGGCGATCACGACCGCACCCGAGCCCCAGCGCTCGAAGATGTTTTCCGTCTGCCTGACGCACGAGTCGGGCTCGAGTGCGATCTTGCAGAGGAGCCGGAGGACCGTGCCGCCCTTGCGGCGTCCGATCTCGTACCAGATCCCGTCCGCGATCATCGACGCCACGATCGAGATGACGAGCGCGAGCGTGAAGCTGAGGCGGCCGACGTGCGCCAGCGCGCCTCCCGCCATGAGCACCGGCATCGACGGAATCGGCAACCCGATCTGCTCGAGGAAGACGAAGAACGCGATCAGGGCGTAGCCGTAGTCGGCGACGAATTGAATGGTCTCTTTCACGTAAGGAGCG
>JAMPYE010000331.1 GCA_023700825.1 Thermoanaerobaculia bacterium
ACTCCTGCCTGCGCGCGGCGCGAAGCGCCGCCCCGGCCGTCGAGCAGTCATGGGTAAGCCGGCCGCCTTCGGCGGCGCGCAGGCAGGAGTGCCTGCGCCACATCGTTTCCTGCCTGCTCAGCGCCTCTCGCCTCTCGACTTTCGCCCTGCTTCACCAATTTTGGATCGAAAGTTAATCTCCGGAATTGACAGGATTTATTTGCCTTTCTCATTGAGGAAACTTTAAAATTCGGTGCCAAACGTAGTTTTAGGGATATGAATTTGGGTGAACATAAGCGCATCCATTTCGTCGGGATCGGCGGGATCGGCATGAGCGGCCTCGCGGAGATCGCCGCAGCCGAGGGCCTCGCCGTGTCCGGATGCGACATGAAGGCGTCGTCGACGACGGCCCGGCTCGTGAGCCGCGGCATCGACGTCGCCGTCGGCCACGACCCGGCGCACGTCGATCGCGCGAGCCTCATCGTCATCTCGTCGGCGGTCAAGCGCGACAACCCGGAGGTCGTCCGCGCGACGGAAGCCGGCGTCCCGGTGATGCGCCGCGCCGAGTTTCTCGGCGAGATCACCGCGCGGAAGAAGACCGTCGCGATCGCCGGCACCCACGGCAAGACGACGACCACGGCGATGGCGTCGTTCATCCTCCGCGAAGCGGGGCTCGACCCGACGATCGTCGTCGGCGGGATGATGCACGACCTGCGCACGAACGCGGTCCTCGGCAAAGGCGACATCCTGGTCGTCGAAGCCGACGAGTACGACCGCTCGTTCCTGGCGTTCCACCCGACGATCGCGGTCGTCACGAACATCGAAGCGGATCATCTCGACATCTATCGCGACCTCGACGACATCCGCGGAGCGTTCCGCGCCTTTGCGAGGCTCGTGCCCGAAGCCGGCGTGCTCATCGGTTGTAGCGACGAGCCCGAGGTGGAGGCGCTCCTCGCGCAGAGCGGGAAGCGCACCGTGCGCTACGGCATCGCGGCCGGAGCGACGCTGCGCGCGACGAACCTTCGGTTCGCCGAGGGGACGAGCACGTACGAGTTGACGAGCGGCGGCGACTCGCTCGGGTCGGTGACGCTCAGGCTTCCCGGCGAGCACTACGTGCGCAACTCGCTCGCGGCGATCGCCGCGGCGCTCGAGCTCGGCGTGCCGATGTCGGCCATCGCGGCGGCGCTCGCGAAGTTCCGCGGCGTCGAGCGGCGCTTCCAGCGGCTCGGCGAGCATCGGGGGTCGGTGGTCATCGACGACTACGCGCACCACCCGACGGAGATTCGCGCCACGCTTGCCGCGGCGCGCGGAAGCTTTCCGGGCCGTCGTGTCGTCGCACTGTTCCAGCCTCATCTCTATTCGCGCACGCGCGATTTTGCGCGCGACTTCGCCGACGCTCTTGCCGAAGCGGACGAGGCGTGGGTCGCTCCGATCTACCCGGCGCGCGAGAAACCGATTCCGGGCATCGACGCGTCGACGATCGCCGACGCCGCGGGTGATGCTCACGTGCGTGCGATCGCGGGCAGCAACATCGAGATTGCCGAGCGGTTCGGTCGCGAGCTCGAGCCGGGCTCGGTCTTCGTGTCGATGGGCGCCGGCGACGTTCACGAGGTCGCCGAGATTCTCGCGGGAGGGGCGCGATGAGGACGTTCGACACCTCGAGCGACCGCTTCTTCCGCCCCAGCGATCCGCAGGCGACGCGGAGAAACCACCGTCGCGTTCAGGCGGGCAAAGTCCTCGCGATCGCGACGAACGTCGTGGTCGCCCTCGTGGTCGCCGCGATCGGTTTCTGGCTCTGGCAGCGGACGCAGAGCGACACGCGGTTCGCGATCCGGAAGATCGAGACAGTCGGCGCGAAGCACACTTCGCGCGCGGCGGTCGACGCGGTGACGCAGCCCTACATCGGGCGGAACCTCTTCCGCCTCGACATCGAGGAGCTGCGCCGTGATCTGTCGGCATTGCCGTGGGTCTCCGAGATCGCGATCGAGAAGGAGCTCCCCGGACGCCTGACGATCCATCTCACCGAGCGCGAGCCGGTGGCGCTGGTCTCGTCGGGCGGCACGCTTCGCTATGCGGACGCGAAGGGCGTGGTCTTCGAGGAGCTGCGGCCCGAGTTCGGGAATCCGGGGCTGCCGCTCGTCGTCGCGGACGCGGGGCCCGGTGTCGAGAGCAGCGTCGCGTTCCTCGAGTCGCTTCGCGCGCAGAGCCCCGAGCTCTACGCGCGGGTCTCCGAAGTGAGGCCGGAAGAGGGAGAGACGTTCCGGGTCTTCGATCGGGAGCTTCGCGCGCCCGTGCTGGTCGATCCGGTGGACGCCGCAACGAAGTGGGCGTCGCTTTGCGCGATCGCGGAGGCGGAAGGTTACGGGCCGGGGGCGATCGAGTACGCGGACCTGCGGTTCGCGGATCGGGTCGTCGTGAAGCCGCGGCCTGGACATGCGCCGGCCGAGAGGCTCGGCACGGCGCGAACGGGAAATGCAACGAATACGGGCGTAGCGCCGGATGGCGCGGGCGCGGGGATTCAGGGGGTAAAGGACTGATGGCCAAGAACGACAATTACATCGTGGGGATCGACATCGGCACGTCGAAGGTTTGCGTGCTGATCGGCGAAGTGAACGAGCGCGGACAGCTCGAGGTGACGGGCAAGGGCACGTCGCCGATGCGCGGGACGCGTCGCGGGAACATCGCGAACCTCGACCAGGCGGTCGACGCGCTCAAGCGCGCGGTCGACGAGGCCGAGGTGATGGCGGGCGTGCAGATCGAGTCGGCGTTCGTCGGGATCGCGGGCGACCACATCCGCTCGGTGAATTCGCGCGGCGTCGTCTCGGTGTCGGGCAAGCACAAGGAGGTCGCGCGCGAGGACATCGACCGCGTGATCGAGGCCGCAAGGTCGATCAACGTGCCGGCCGAGCTCGAGATCCTGCACGTGATCCCGCGCGAGTTCGTCGTCGACGGCCAGGACGGGATTCACGACCCGATCGGCATGACCGGCTCGAGGCTCGAGGCGAACGTTCACATCGTCACCGGCGCCCGCACGCACGACCAGAACGTCCTCGCCTGCGTGAACAAGACAGGGATCGAGGTTCGCGAGCTCGTGCTCGAGCCGCTCGCCGCGGGCGAGGCGGTGCTCACGCACGACGAGCGGGAGATGGGCGTGCTGCTGATGGACATCGGCGGCGGCACGACCGACTACTCCGTGTTCATCGAGGGGAACGTCGTGCACACGAACGTCCTCCCCGCGGGTGCGGGCCACTTCACGTCGGACATCTCGGTAGTGCTGCGCACGCCGATGGAGGACGCGGAGAGGATCAAGAAGAAGTACGGCTGCGCGATCTCGTCGCTCGCGACCAGCGAGGACCCGATCGAAGTTCCGACCGTCGGCGGCCGCGCACCGAAGATCATCTCGCGCGCGGAGCTGACGAACATTCTCGAGCCGCGCGCGGCCGAGATCGCCAAGCTGATCTACCGCGACCTCGAGAAGGTCGGGCTCGAGCGGGAGATCCGGTCGGGCGTCGTCGTCGTCGGCGGCGGGGCCGAGATGGAAGGCATCGTGGAGATGCTCGAGCAGGTCTTCGACCAGCAGGTTCGAAAGGGAACGCCGCAGGGTTTCGGAGGGCTGTCGGAGACGATCAACGGCCCCGAGTGGGCTGCAGCAGCAGGGCTGCTGCTCTGGGGCCTGCGGAGCCGCCAGCGCGCGCGCAAGCCGCAGCGCAAGGGGCTCGCGAAAGTGGCGGAGACGTTCCGCCAGTGGTTCGCGCAGGGGTAAGGGAGTTGTTGGTCGTTAGTTTTTAGTTGTTAGACAGGTTTCGTGGTTTGAAGGGGTTAGGCAGCACGATGATCGGCGCAGTCGAGATAGAAGTGGGTCCTTCGGAGCAAACGTTCCGGAGCGTTCATCTGCGCTCACGCTGCCTGTCTAACAACCAACAACCAACAACTAACAACGAAAGACTAACTGTTTGGAGATCAGGCAATGGAACAGCGCGCGCGGCTCGGGGGATCACCCAGATGGCGAGGATTGCTCCATCCCCGCCGGGGATCCTCTGCCGGCGCCGGGCCGGGGGTGCGGTGGGCGTGTGCCGCGTGCCTGGCAACCGCCGGGGCGGGGACTTCCGCCCCGTCCCGGCGTGCCGTTTTTTGGAGTTGTTAGTTGTCAGTTGTAAGTTGTTAGACAGGTAGCGTGAATTGAAACGGTTAGGCTTGGAATGATCGATAGCAGCGTTGCTGAAGGCAGGAATGGCTTCGGGTAAGAAAGCCTGGCGGCAGTCTTGCCAATT
Organism: Thermoanaerobaculia bacterium; assembly: GCA_023700825.1. GTDB lineage: Bacteria > Acidobacteriota > Thermoanaerobaculia > Gp7-AA8 > Gp7-AA8 > JACPDH01. Next base: position 4,251 of record JAMPYE010000331.1, read on the forward strand.
GACGCTGCCTGTCGAACAACTAACAACTAAGAACTAACAACTCCCATGCGGAGCCCGACTTGAGCAGACGAAGCAAACGAGATCAGCAACGAGATCAGCAACGAGATCAGCGGCACGAACATTCGACCGCGGCAATACCTGGAGGCGACATGATTCTTTTTGACGAACCCGGCGACAACGAGCAGCTCAGGATAAAGATGGACGACGAGCTGCCCGCGAAGATCAAGGTCATCGGCGTGGGAGGCGGTGGTGGCAACGCCGTGAACCGGATGATCCAGGCCGGAATCCGGGGCGTGGAGTTCATCGTCGCGAACACCGACCTGCAGGCGATGAAGACCTCGCTCGCGCCGGTGAAGCTGCAGCTCGGGGCGAAGCTGACGAAGGGGCTCGGCGCCGGCGCCAACCCGGACGTCGGCAAGAACGCCGCGCTCGAGGACACCGAGAAGATCCTCGAGGCGATGCAGGGCGCCGACATGATCTTCATCACGAGCGGCATGGGAGGCGGCACGGGCACGGGCGCCGCGCCGATCATCGCGTCGCTCGCGGCGGAGCTCGGCGCGCTCACCGTAGCGGTCGTCACCAAGCCCTTCAACTTCGAAGGGAAGAAGCGGCGCTCGCAGGCCGAGCAGGGAATCCGACTTCTTCGCGACTCGGTCGACACGCTCATCACGATCCCGAACGAGCGGCTGCTGAACTTCGTCGAGCGAGCCACTTCGCTGGGCGACTCGTTCCGCATCGCCGACGACATCCTGCGCCAGGCGGTGCAGGGCATTTCGGACCTGATCACCGTTCCGGGCGAGATCAACCTCGACTTCGCCGACGTGAAGACGATCATGCACGGCATGGGCATGGCGCTCATGGGCACCGGCACGTCGTCGGGCGAGCATCGTGCGGTCGAGGCGGCGCAGCGTGCGATCAGCTCGCCGCTGCTCGAGGAGGCGTCGATCGAAGGCGCCCGCGGCGTGCTGATCAACATCACCGGCGGCAGCGACATGACGCTCTTCGAGGTGAACGAGGCCGCATCGATCATCCAGGAGGCGGCCGACGAGGACGCCAACATCATCTTCGGCGCCGTCATCGACCCGAAGATGAAGGACGAGATCAAGGTCACCGTCATCGCGACCGGGTTCGATACCGCGACCGCGGGGCTTCTCAACGTGCGCGGCGAGCAGATGTCGCGCCGCCCGAT
>JAMPYE010000332.1 GCA_023700825.1 Thermoanaerobaculia bacterium
AGCTGATCTGTCCGGTGGGGTTGAAGATGCGGACGTGGTGGATTCCGGGCTCCTCTCCCGTGGTCCGGATCACCTGCTCGATCGCGGCGCGGTCGTTCCGCATCATGTGATAGGCGGTCGACCGCTTCATCACGTCCGACATCCGCTCGGCGGCGCCGAGCGCGGCCGCCTCGAGGTGCTGCCTGTGCAGCGTGATGTTCAAGTATCCGAGGATGCCGAGCGCAACGAGGAGAGAGGAGAAGATCAGGATGAACAGCTTCGCCCCGACGCTGCGGCCGAAGCGCCCGATCGTGGTGGAGAGATTTGCGCGCCCGGCATCCTCGGAAGTCATTGTCTACGCTTGCGCCGGATACGGCTTGGCTACCGTCGCTGCCGGCGTCTCCGTGGCTTCATGCGACTCCGTGCCGTGCTCGAAGATCGGCAGGTACTTCGTCGCGAGACCGAAGATCGCGAAGCCCGCCGCGACGATCGCAACCGTCACCGAGAGCTCGGTCCACTTCGGGAAGTAACGCACTCCGGCATAGCCTTCCATGCCGGTGATCGCGATGTTGAGGCGGTTGATCATGAAGCCGATCACGACCATGGTCGACACGCCGAAGAGGGCGCGCGGGCTGAGGCGCACGCGCGGGATCGCCAGAAGCGCGATCGGAATGAAGATCGTCAGCAGGACTTCCGCCAGGAAGAGGATGCTCTCGTAACTGCCGTCCACCGCGAAACCGAGCGCATGGCGCTTGTAGAGATCGCGGAAACGGAGCACGCCGTGGAAGATCAGCACCACGAGGAGGATCCGGGAGAGATAGATGACGATCGCCTTGTCGAGCGAATGGCCCAGGTGCTTCTCGGACATTCCGCTCTCGAAGATGGTCATCGCGATGCCGATCGCGATCGCCGAGACGAAGAAGAGGACCGGCAGCATCGAGGTGTACCAGAGGGGATGAAGCTTGCCCGGCACGATCAGGTAGAGGCTGCCGAGGGAGGACTGGTGAAGCGTGGAGAGGATCACGCCCATGATCACGAGCGGAATCTGGATGGTGTGGATGATCTTGAGCGGGCGCTCGAGTCGAAGCCGCTCGAACACGAGGGGCGAGAACTCCAGCGCGAGCACGGTCGTGTAGAGCGTGACGCACCAGCCGACCTCGAACATGACCGAGCGAGGGTTCCACATGATGAGCGGATGCCAGATGCGCCACGGGAAGCCGAGGTCGAACATCAGCGCCACGACGACCAGGAGGTAGCCGAGGAACGCCGTGAGCAGCGCCGGACGAACGATCGGCCGGAAGCGCTCGGCATTGAAGATGTGGACGGCCGCCATCAGGGTGAAGCCGCCGGCGGCGAGCATGACGCCGCAGAGGACGTCGAAGCCGATCCAGATGCCCCACGGAAATTCGTCACTCAGGTTGGTCGTCGCGCCGAGACCCTGCGTGATGCGGACGAAGGTCGCATATGCGCCCGCGATCATGATCAGGGCGAAGACGACACGCCAGAAGGTGATCTTCGGCATGTTCATGACTCACCTCCGGCGGGCTTTGCCGCCTCGGTCGATTTTTTCTTCTTCTCGGACAGCTCTGCGGCAGCAACCTCGTGGCGACGGTTGGTGATCCACCAGATGCCGCCGAGCGCCACGAATCCGAGCGACACGACGTCGGGGATCTTCGACAGCGCCTTCCAGGTGTTCGCCGGCAGCGGGCCTTTCCCGTACACCGAGTTCGGCCGGAAGCCGGCCTTGTCGAAGGGAATCGCCGAGAGCATCAGCACCGAGGTCCCGCCGACTTCGGTCTCGCCCATGATGTGGTGGACGTAGCCGCCGGGATTCTCGGCAATCCGCTTCTTCGCCTCCGCCAGGAGCGCGTCGCGATCACCGGTGATCGTCGCGCCGGTCGGGCAGGCATCCGAGCAGGAGGTGGCGAGCCCCTTCTTGAGCCGGTCCGAGCACATCGTGCACTTGCGGACCAGGGGAAGCACCGCACTCCACTGATACTTCGGAACGTCGAAGGGACAGGCGACGAGACAGTAGCGGCAACCCATGCACCTCGTCTCGTCGTAGACGACCGGACCTTCCTTGGTCTTCGTCATGGCGGCGACGGGACAGACCGACGCGCACGAAGGATCGGCGCAGTGCATGCAGAGCTTCCGCATGTACTTGTCGTCCGGCAGGCTGCGGACGACGGTGAACTTCCTCTCCGAGGTCTGCTGCTCGGCCGAGACTGCGTCGTCGTAGCTCAGGCTGTTGTATCTGGCGCACGCGCGCTCGCATTCGAGACAGCCGATGCAGAGAGTCGCATCGTATAGAACTGCCTTACTCATCAGTGTTTCCTCCCTCTGGCGCCGCTTCCACTCCGGTTTCGGCGCTCCGATCGGCCTCCTGATGCATCACGCATCACTCGGGCCGTCGTCTGGATGCATTCTTCAGCGGAGAGAAGGTGCACTGCGGTGATTCTCAGCGTCGTCAGGTGTGGCACGCGAGATGTCGATGGCAAGCACGGGTCACCTGCTCCGCGCCCGTAATGGCAGCGAGGGGGTGACGCGTGTCACCGGGTGAGACGGCGAGAGAGGAAGCACGTGGAGTGCGAAAGCGCAGCTTTCGCTCTTCCTCGCGGAAGCGAAGCTTCCGCGCCCGAAGCTTCGCTTCGGGGAGTAAGGGCGCAAGCTTCGCTTGCGCACTCCACATCACGCTCGCGCGATCGCCTCGGCCAGCGCACGGATGTGATCGGGGCTCGTGCCGCAACAGCCGCCGACGATCGGCAGCGTGGAGACCTTGCGGGCCTCCATCATCGCGGCCGCCCAGGCCGACGGGGCGTCTCCCTCGACCGTCTCGCTCCCGTCGAGCTCCTCGGGCGAGAGCGCCGACGCGTTCGCCTGCAGCGCGATGATCCGCCGGGCGGCCCCCCCTGCCGCGCGAGCCGCGTCGCGGAACACGTCGGGGTGCACGCAGTTGATCGAGTAACCGATCGGGAGGCGGATGGAGTCGTCGTCGATGCGCGAGATCGCTTCGCCGAGCAACGTGCCGTCGAGCAGGGTGCCGTCGCGGCGGACGACGAAGCTGAGCATCCACGCCACGCCGCTCCGCGCGAGTAGCGACGCGATGCCGCGCGCTTCCTCGAGGCTCGGCAGCGTCGCGGCGACGATCAGGTCGACACCGCTCGTGGCGAGCGCCTCGATCTGCGCTGCGTGGATCGTCCTGGCCTCGTCGCGGCGTGGCGCCTCGCCGGGCCGGTAGCCGTCGCCCCGCGGCCCGGTGTAGGCCGCGACGATCACGTCCCCGCCCGCCTCCCCGGCGAGGCCGCGGATGAAGCGAACGTTGTCGCCGTTCACGTCACGGCCCGCGAAGCGCGAGCGCGCGATCCTCTCCTCGCTGGCGCGCCAGGTGTCGGCGAAGGCGATGGCGGGCAGCCCCGCGTCGTTTGCGATGCGGAGATACTCGCGGTGCACCCCGGCGAGCAGCGTTCTCAGGAGGTCGTCGTAGACGAGCCCGCCGTGCGCGATGTCGGAATCGAACGACACACGCGAGTCCCGGCGCAGCAGCTCGTAGACCGAGCCTTCTGCGAGGATGGTGTCGTGAAGGGCCAGCGCCTCAGCGAGAGTCATCGTGTGCGCGCCTCCCGTCGGCGCGCGAGGCGGCTCAATCGCGCCGCGCGACGATCCCGACCAGAAGCCCCGAGGCGAAGGCGATTGCGAGCGCGGCCTCCGGGTTCTTCTTCGTCCACGCGAGAACCTTCTTCATCGGTCCGGTGTTCTCTTCGACGATTGCCTGGGCTACTTCCCAGCGTCGGCGTTCTTCGGCGATCGGGTCGTTGACGGGGTTGGGGGACTCCATGTTTCCTCCGCAGCGGTAAAGGTCAGCGCAGATTCTACTCCGGCGAGTCGGAGCTCGTGTGATCGTGCACGACGAGCCATTTCCCTTCGACGCGGCGCATCACGAGGGTGAAGATCCCGCCGGAGGCCTCCGTCGGCCCCGCGAGATCCCACCGGCCGAGCACCCAGGCGGCGTCCTCCCCGAGCATGTGTACTTCCAGCTTCGAGAAGGTGAGCTTCCCCATCGTCTCCTTCGCCGTGCCGTAACGTTTCTTGTAGGCGTCGAAGGTGACCTGCCAGCCGCGCCGGATACGGCTGCCCGAGGTGAAGACGAGCTCGTCGGACCTGAGGTAGCCGTCCATGAACCCCTCGAGATCGCCGCGGTTCCAGGCTTCGGCCTGCGCTGTGATGAGCGAGGTGATGGCTCGTTCGGGAGTTTCGGCGAGAGCGGGGAGCGTGACTGCAAGCGCGAGGAGAAGATGAGCGAGTTTGCGCATGCGCGTGAGTATCGCACCTTCACGGCCGCGTCAGCGGCCGCTTCTAACTAGCCCCGCCCGTAAGGGCGGGGTCCAGCGCGCGTTCGCGTCTCGAGCCGCGTCCGCGGCGAATTCTCATTCTCCCGCGTGCGCGAGGTCCGTGGCGCGGAGCTCACGCACCGCGCGATCAAAAAGGCGCCGCTGACGCGGCGCGGACACTTTCATCGAACCGCGTCCCCGCCGTTACGGGCGGGGCTAGTTAGAGCCGGCCGCTGCCGCGGCCGGCTGCCCCTCCGCCTGCTCATCGCCTCTCGCCTCTCGCCTTTCGCCTTCCCCACCCCTTGACAACCCGCGAACCCCGACCTATCTTAACGCTGTTAAGTGAACACTGTTAACTTGGAGAACGTCGTTATGGGCCCAAAAGAACGAATCGAGAAGGAAAAGGCGGAGACGCGCGACCGGATCCTCGACGCCGCGCGCGAGCTCTTCGCCGAGAAGGGCTTCGAGGCGGTCACCATGCGCCAGATCGCCCAGAAGATCGAGTACACGCCGACGACGATCTACGTCCACTTCAAGGACAAGGACGCGCTGCTCCACGAGATCTGCGACCGCGATTTCTCCCTTCTCGCGCAAAAGTTCGTCTCCGTGGCGAAGCTCTCCGACCCGATCGAGCAGCTCCGGAAAACCGGTCTCCTCTACGCCCGCTTCGGCCTCGAGAACCGCCATCACTACCGGCTGATGTTCATGAGCCTGCGCCCCGAGCCGACGCCCGAGCTCATCGAGCGGAAGAAAGGGAACCCGTCCGAGGATGCATACGAGTTCCTCGTGATGATCATCAGGGCGGGACTCGCGGCGGGGCGCTTCCGTCCCGAGTTCAAAGATCCGGAGCTGATCGCGCAGACGGTCTGGGCCGGCATTCACGGTGTCGTCTCGCTGCGAATCTCGAACGAGTGCGACCCCTGGGTGAAGTGGCCCGCGGCGGAGCGCTCGGTGAAGACGATGATCGACGTCCTCGTCAACGGCCTCGTCCGCGAGGAGGCCGCGCGTGCCTGATCTCGCCCTCAAGACGCTCGTGCACGACAAGCTCCGTTTCTTCATCACCGTGTCGGGCGTCGCGTTCGCCGTCACCCTCGTCTTCGTCCAGGTC
>JAMPYE010000333.1 GCA_023700825.1 Thermoanaerobaculia bacterium
CGCGCGCCCTTCGACGAATTGCTGAACGATCGGATTGACCGAGCGGCGAAACTCCTGTGGGGTACCTTGCTCAATGATCCGGCCATGGTGCAGCATGGCCACGCGGTCTGCGATCTTGAACGCCACTTTCATGTCGTGCGTGATCGTCACCGTCGTGGTATTGAGTTTCCGGCGCATTTCAAGGATGAGATTTGCCACGACGTCGCTGCTCACCGGATCCAATCCTGTCGTCGGTTCGTCGAACAGCAGGATCTCGGGCTGAAGCGCGATCGCTCGCGCGAACCCGACCCTGCGCCGCATTCCCCCCGACAACTCCGAGGGACGCCTCGTCGCCGCGCCGCGTAGATGAACGTCGTTCAGGCATTCTCCAACGCGCGCCCGAATCTCGTCTTCGCTCATCTTCGTGTGACGACGCAGCGGGAACGCGACGTTTTCGAACACGGACATCGAATCGAACAGCGCCCCTTCCTGGAACGACATCCCGAAGCGGCGACGAAGATGATTCAGTTCCCGGTCGCTCATCGTGGCGATGTCGCGATCTCCGACGACGACACGCCCGCGGTCCGGCTTGAGCAGACCGATGATGTGCTTGAGCGTGACGCTCTTCCCCGTTCCCGACCCGCCGACGATCACGAGGGATTCCCCCCGCTCGACATCGACCGACAAGTCGCGCAGTACCTGGTTTCCGTCGAAGGTCTTCCAGACGCCTTGGAGGGAGATGATGGGCATCGAAAACAGCCGCTTCGTCACACTGAATCAGTCAGCAGAATGATCCGCGCCGGCACAGCCCATTCGAGGGCCTCAGCGGCGTCTGTGCCAGGCCTGCAGGGCCTTCTCCGCTGCGTCGATCATCAACGAATGGAGCTCCTCCATTTTTCTTAACGCGTCTCGGGTCCGGGAGTAGCTCGCGGGGAGGGCAGCGCGCGCTTTCGCGGCGATCTGCTGTCCGGTGCGCTCGCGCTGGATCCGGCGTTCGTAGAGCCGTTCCAAGAAATCAGGGCCCGCTTCGAAGAGATCCTTCCGCTCGCCGAGGCGGCCGACGCGCCGGATTGCGCCGCGGGATTCCAGCAGACGCGTGTTGGTGGAGACACTCCCGCGACTGACCTGAAGCTGCGCGACGAGCTCGTCGAAGCACAGCGGCTCCTGCCGGATCAACAGCAGGCCGACGATCCGTCCGGCGATGCGCGGGACCCCTTCCGCTTCGGCGATCATCGAGAGCTCCTCGATGAACTCGACCGCCGCAGGGTGAAGGGGCGCGGCGGCCGACGTGTGATCGACGTGGCTCGAGCGTGCGCTCCTCATTCCTCCTGCCCTCCCGGGCTGAACGTCGTGTGAGAGGCCGTTCGACCGGCGTCCATGGCGGTTGTTCCCCCTGCGTGCACGAAGGCCAGATTACTTCGCCATTGACAGTCTGTCCAGTAAAAACTATTCTGTTCAGGCCATAGTGAACCCAACGTTCCCGCGGATGGCCGAATCGGAACGATGGGATTTCCGCGCGGGAAATACGGTCCGATCCCCGTTTCGACAAGGAGCAACCATGCACCGACACGCCGTACGCATCCCTGCGTTCGGGGCTCTCGCCCTGGCCGCAGCTCTTTCCGCCTGCAAACCTCCCGCGCAGCCGCAGATGCCGGCGCCGGAGGTGCGTGTGCTCACCCTCGCCGCCTCTCCCGTCGAGCTGACCACGGAGCTGCCTGGACGGACGACCCCGTCGGCCGTCGCCGAGATCCGGCCGCAGGTCAACGGGCTGATCCTCGAGCGCAGGTTCGTCGAGGGGAGCGACGTGGCGAAAGGAAGCCTGCTGTACCAGATCGATCCCGCTCCCTACAAGAGCGCGTACGACCAGGCCGCGGCTGCACTTGCCAATGCGGAGGCGGCGCTCCCTGCGCTTCGATCGCGAGCCGAGCGCCTCGCCCAGCTCGCGGAGATCGACGCCGCCGGGAAGCAGGACGCCGATGACGCGAGGGCCGCGCTCCTCAGGGGCGAGGCAGCCGTTGCCGCCGCCAAAGCGGCGCTCGAGAGCGCGCGCATCAATCTCGCCTACACGCCGCTCCGCGCTCCGATCTCGGGCCGCATCGGCCGTTCGAACGTGACGGCCGGCGCAATGGTGACCGCCTATCAGCCCGTTCCGCTCGCGACGGTGCAGCAACTCGATCCGATCTATGTCGACGTGACGCAGTCGTCGGCCGAGCTGCTGCGGCTCAGGAAGCTCCTCAACGCCGGAACGATCCGCGCCGACGAGTCGCTGCAGCGGCGCGTTCGCCTCGTCCTGGAGGACGGCTCCGCTCACAAGCATGAGGGGACCTTTCAGTTCCGGGACGTCACCGTCGATCCGGCGACCGGGTCGGTCATGCTCCGCATGGTCTTCCACAACCCCGAACACGAGCTCCTCCCCGGAATGTACGTCCGCGCGGTGATCACTGAGGGCGTCAACGACCGAGCGATCCTCGTGCCGCAGCAGGCCGTGACCCGGAACACGAAAGGGGAGGCCACCGCGTTGATCGTCGGAGCCGGAGACAAGGTCGAGGAGCGCATCATCCAGACGGGCCCCGCCCGTGGCAGCAGCTGGGTCGTGACCGCCGGCCTCCAACCGGGCGACCGGGTCATCGTCGAAGGGCTGCAGAAGGTCCGTCCGGGCGTGCCGGTGAAGTGGACCGAATTCAAACCGCAGCCCGACCCGCAGTTGGCGGCAACCGTCCGCTAGGAGAACGTCATGCTTTCCAGATTCTTTCTCCAGCGCCCGGTCTTCGCCTGGGTCATCGCCATCGGGATGATGCTCGGCGGCGCGCTGGCCATCTACAACCTTCCCGTCTCGCAATACCCGCCGATCGCACCTCCGTCGATCTCGATCCGCGCGTTCTACCCGGGCGCCTCCGCCGAGACGGTCCAGGACTCGGTCATTCAGATGATCGAGACGTCGATGACAGGTCTGGACAGCATGCTGTACATGCATTCGACGGCGGACTCGTCGGGAACCGCGGAGATCACTCTCACCTTCGCGCCTGGCACCGATCCCGACCTCGCCTGGGCGAAAGTGCAGAACAAGCTCCAACTGGCGCTCCCCGCGCTCCCGGAAGTCGTTCAGCAGCGCGGCGTGCAGGTCAACAAAGCGACGCGCAACTATCTGATGATCGTCGCGCTCACCACCGAAGACGGGAGCATGTCGCAGGCGGACCTCAGCGACTACCTGGTGTCGCAGGTCCAGTCGCCGGTCGGCCGCGTTCCGGGAGTCGGCGAGGCGGAGGTGTTCGGTACCGGCTACTCGATGCGCATCTGGTACGACCCCGACAAGCTGACCAAGTACGGCATGACCTCGGAAGACGTGGCGCTGGCGGTACGCTCGTACAATGTCGAGGTCTCGGCCGGACAGATCGGCGGCGCTCCCGCCGTCGCGGGCCAGCGCCTCAATGCGTCGATCCTCGTCCAATCGCTGCTGAAGACTCCCGAGGAGTTCGCGAACGTCCCCCTCCGGTCGAGTCCCGACGGTTCGGTGGTGCGCATCCGCGACGTGGGACGTGTGGAGCTCGGGACGGAGATCCCCGATGTGAGCATCCGCCTCAACGGGCGTCCGGCGAGTGCCATGGCCATCCGCCAGGAGGCGGGCGCGAACGCGCTCGACACCGCCGACGGTGTGAAGGCGAAGATGGAGGAGCTATCGAGGTATTTCCCGGCGGGCATGAAGGTGTATTACCCGCTGGACACCACGCCGTTCGTCCGGGTGGCCATCGACGAGGTCTTCAAGACGCTCCTCGAGGCGATCGTCCTCGTCTTCCTGGTGATGCTCCTGTTCCTCGGCAATTTCCGGGCGACTCTCATCCCCACGATCGCCGTTCCCGTGGTCATCCTCGGGACGTTCGGAGTCCTGGCGCTCTTCGGTTTCTCGATCAACATGCTCACGATGTTCGCGATGGTCCTCGCCATCGGCCTGCTGGTCGACGACGCGATCGTCGTCGTCGAGAACGTCGAGCGCATCATGAGCGAGGAGGGTCTCTCGCCCATGGAGGCGACGCGCAAATCCATGGACGAGATCACGAGCGCCCTGATCGGCATCGGCGTCGTGCTCGCCGCCGTGTTCGCTCCCATGATGTTCTTTCCCGGATCGACCGGCGTCATTTACCGGCAGTTTTCCATCACGGTCATCGCTTCGATGCTTCTCTCCGTGGTCGTCGCCCTCGTCCTCACACCGGTGCTCTGCGCCAGCCTTCTCCGTCCGGTCGAGAAGGGACACGAGGCCGCCGAGAGCGGCTTGCGGTTCACCCGGCCGTTCTTCCTCTGGTTCGACCGGGTCTTCTATCGCCTCCGCGATTTGTACGTGAAGACCGTCGGCGTGGTGCTCCGCCGCAGGATCCGTTTCATGGCGATTTTCGCCGCGATTCTCGCCCTCATGGCGTTCCTCTATCTGCGCATGCCGACCGGCTACCTGCCCGACGAGGATCAGGGCTCGCTCGTGGCGATGGTGCAGCTCCCGGTCGGCTCCACGCTCGAGCAGACGAACGCGGTCATCGACAAGCTGGGCGGATACGTCGCCACGCGCGAGAAGGAAACGATCGAAACGTACGTCACGATCGCCGGCGTCGGGTTCGCCGGCAGAGGTCAGAACCAGGCGATTGCGTTCGTCAAGATGAAGGATTGGGACGAGCGGCAGAAACCGGGTCTGGCGGCGAAGGATGTAGCGACCCGCATCACCATGGCCTTCATGTCCGATCCGGCGGCGATGGTGTTCGCCTTTCCACCGCCTGCCGTCACGGAGCTCGGCATTGCCACAGGGTTCGATCTGATGCTCCAGGACCGCGCCGCGCTCGGGCACGAGAAGTTCAGCGAGGCCCGCGGCCAGTTGCTTGGCATGGCGGCGCAAGACCCGCGTCTTGCCCGGGTGCGCATGAACGGCATGCCCGACCAGCCGCAGTACAAGGTCGATCTCGACTGGGAGAAGGCCGGAGCCCTTGGAGTTCCGATCAACTCGGTCCAGAGTTATCTTTCCGGGGCATTCGGGTCACAGTACCTCGGCAACTTCGTGCAGGGGGGGCGCGTGAAACGCGTTTACTCGCAGGCCGACGCGCCCTTCCGCACCTCACCCGAGGATCTCGAGCGGCTGCGCGTGCGCAACGGCCGCGGGCAGCAGGTCCCACTCAGCGCCGTGGCGAACGGACGGTGGGTCTACGGACCGCCTCGCCTCGAGCGGTACAACAGCTTCGAAGCCTCGAACATCCAGGGCGAGCCTGCGCCCGGCTACAGCACCGGGGAGGCCATGCTTGCCGTGGAAGAGCTGATGCAGAAGCTCCCGGCGGGCATCGGCTACGAGTGGACGGGGCTCTCCTACCAGCAGCGCATGTCGGAGTCGCAGGCCGGCCTGCTCTATGCCTTCTCCCTCCTGGTCATCTTCCTCGTGCTGGCCGCTCTCTACGAGAGC
>JAMPYE010000334.1 GCA_023700825.1 Thermoanaerobaculia bacterium
CGGAGCGTGAACCGACCGGACGTACTCGGTCGTCCGCATGCGTGCCTCGAAAATCTCGCCACGGGCACGATCGGACACCGCAGGTCGGCTCAACGAGGCGTCCAGACTCGTCTTGATCTGCTCGATCACCGATCGTTTGTTCGCCTTCGAAGAATGAATCTCGAGGCAGAACTCGCTGAGTCCGACCCTCTCGAGGTTGGCGGCCACGACTTCAAGGGCGGCCATTTTCTCGGCGACGAAGAGAACAGAGTTCCCTTTCCCGAGGGCCTGGGCGATGAGGTTCGTGATGGTCTGCGACTTGCCTGTCCCGGGTGGCCCCTCGATGACCAGGTCGTGGCCGCTCCCTGCAGCCAGCAGTGCTCTCAGCTGGCTGGCGTCGGCGTCGATGACCTGATGCGAGGACTCCGGTGGGAAGAGTTCGTCGAGGGGTGCCTCCCGAATGTCCGGTGGTAGGCCCTGATGTGAGTTCCCTTCGCGGGTCGCGATCCGCTGGATCAGACGATGCTGTGCGAGCGCAGCACTGTTTGCTTCCAGATCCTTGTACATGACGAACTTCTGAAACGAGAAGAGACCGAGATAGATCTCGTTCGTGACCTTCCAGTCGGGCTGTTGACGAACAGCTCGCGCCGTCGCCGAGAGCAGCGCCTGGAGATCGTAATCGTCGGTTTGCTGGTCTGGAGCCGGCAAGTCGGGCAGTTCGATTCCGAAACTGCTCTTCATGAGCTCAACAACTGCCGGGTTGACGAGCGGGTCGTCGCCGGAGGCGCGAACGGTGAAGCCGGCTCTTGCGCTCTTTCGATCGAGGGCCACGGGGAGAAGCACCAGGGGCGCTCGCCTCCACTCTTCGGAGTCCACCGACTCCCGGTACTGAAGCATCCCGAGCGCGAGGAACAAAGTGCTGACGCCTTGTTCTTCGAGGGTCGCCGTAGCCTGGGCGTCGATCCTGAGCAGCGCTCGGTCGAGCTGCTCGGGCGAAGCGCTCGTCTGGAGAACTCCGTCGCGATGGCGATGATGAAGGTTCTCTCGTTCGTAGGGGGCGAACTCGGCGAGCCTAAGTTGGTGCTGCGTCGCAGGCGCCTTGCCTATCTCGAGCTCGTCTTCGGGGCCAGTTGTCGTCGCAGCTTCGATCTCTGCTTGCGCTGCGGCCGCGAACTTCATCGACTTGCCATTCAGCGCCAAGTAGCGAAACACCTCTGCGGGCTGCTCGTCGACGACGGTGACCGTCGATACCCTTGTCGTCCTGAAGTTGAGAAGTCGATTGCGCATGCTGAGATCGAGCAGCTTGCGCTTCCAGGCATTAATTGCGGCCACAACCCTCGGATCTGGCGGAGTGCCAGCAGGGCCCTGAGGTGATGTGCGGCGGGTAGGTGGCCTCACTCTCGGGAATACCTCAGAGCTCCGAATCGCGCAGAGCCGTCCACTCGCAAGCCGATCACCGAGCTGGGCATCACCGACTGGACCCCCGCCGTCGGGATGTTCTTGCGCGAGGCCTCCTCGTGCTTCAAGGCCTCGACCTGCTTGAGCTGCTTCGGCTTCCCCGGCTTGCGAGCCATGTCTACCCTTTGCGGACGTGTAAAGAAAGGTGCGGTTCTCTATACAGATCGGCCGCGACCTGTAAAGAAAGAAGGCATTTCCGGAGGCTCATTGCGCGCCACTCGCCGCCGCCCCGGCGATCGCGGAATCGAGGGCCTGGGCGACCCGTGCGTCGAAATCCGCTTCGATCTGCCAGACCTCCTTAAGCTCGATGAACGCCCAGCGGCCGAACGCCCCGAGGTGGTTCACTCCGGGGATCCAGTAGGTGTCCATCGTCGACTTCTTCTCCTTGGCGTCCTCGCCGCGGTAGCCCTTGATCTCGACCACTAGGTTGAGCAGATCGTCGTCGCCCCGGCCGTCGTCGACGCGGACGACGAAGTCGGGGAGGTAGCGGCGCTTTTGCGAGCCGAAGACGTAGGGGACCTCCAACCCGAGCCCCTGGTTCTTGACGTAGGCGCGCACCCGCGGGTGCGACTCGACCACGCGGCAGAGCTCGGCCTCCCAGTCGCTGTCGCAGATCACCCAGTTGACGTGGCAGCGGCGCGGGTCGGTCTGCCAGCGCGTCTTCTTCGAGGTCGTGAAGTGGACGTGCATCGACGAGCCGGCCGCGTTGTACGGATCGAGCACCGCCTGGATCGGGTGCGTGCCGACGAAGCGGGTGACGATGCCGCGATGGATCCGATCGCACGCCATGTCGGCGAGCTCAGGGTAGAGGAGCTGCGCCGGATAGGTGCCGCCCTTGCAGACCAGATGGCTCTCGAGCCACTCGCGCGTCACGCGCTTCAGCTGGCCGAAAAGATGCAACCTCGCCTCGCCGTCCGGGTCGCGCCACTTGGTGATCAGCAGGCGCTGAGTGAGGTGGAAGAGAAGCGTCGACTGCCGAACGTCGCGCAGATGCTTCACCGTGAGATTCACGCCCTCGCCGATGATCCCCTCGTTGCGGGTATCCGTCGCGCCCACCATGCCGGGCGTGAGCTCGAGCGTCGAGTCGGCGCCGAACGTCGCCGAGAGCCGCTCCTCGGGCAGCTCGACGCGATAGCCCTCGACGCGCGGGAAGCGGATCTCGCAGGCGTCGCGGTCGGGCGTGATGGCGCGGACCAGGACCGTCTCGCGCGGCGGCTGCGGCGGCGCCACCACCGGTTTCGCCGTGAAGTCGAACGGGATGCCGAGCACGTCGGCGTACTCGACGTTGAACAGCCCCTGCTCGTTGAGGTCGTACGACTGCCGGCGCAGCGCGCGGCCGACCACCTGCTCGCAGAGGAGCTGGGTGCCGAAGGCGCGCACGCCGAGGACGTGGGTCACCGTGTTGGCGTCCCACCCTTCGGTCAGCATCGAGACGGAGACGACGCAGCGCGTGCCGCCGCCCAGACGGTCCTTCTTGCCGACCGTGTTCATCACTTCGCGCAGGAGCTGCTCGTCGGTGAGCTTCTCGGCGGCCTGGCGGTCGCCGGTGCGCTTGATGAACTCCTCTTTGAAGCGCGCGATCTCGGGAGCCGCGGCCTTCCGGAAGTCGTCGTCGAGCGCCTCGCCGGAGTCGAGCTGCTCGCTGTCGATGAGCAGGGTGTGCGGGCGCGCGAGCGGGTTGCCGTGCTCGTCGTAGTTCGAGAAGAGAGGGAGCTTGCCGAGGAAGGGCGGTGGCGTGACGCCGTCCTCCCCTTCCGGGTACTCGAAGCCCGAGATGTAGTCGTAGACGAGCTTCGAGGTCGAGGTGTTGTTGCAGACGACGATGAAGCAGGGCGGCACCTCGATCCCCGCCTTCTGCCAGAGCTCGAAGGTCTTCTCGTAGTGGCCGTAGAGGGCGTCGAGCGCCGTGTGCAGCTCGACCGGCAGACTCAGCGGGTCGAGCGCGCCGGCTTTCTTGACCCCCTTCTTCGGCATCTTCTTGCCGATGTGCTCCCAGAGGTTGCGAAACTTGGGGCTGTCGCCGCCGGGAATGTTGTCGGCCACCGGCACGCGCGGCAGCTTGACGATGCCGCACTCGATGGCGTCCATCAGCGAGAAGTCGCTCATCGTCCAAGGGAAGAGGGTGCCCTCGGCGTAGCCCGAGCCGCGCAGGAAGAACGGTGTCGCCGACAGATCGACGACCCGCGCCAGACCGAGCTGGCGATCGACCGCTTCGAGCCCCGAGATCCAGAGCCGGGCAGCCTCGCGATTCTTCTTCGCTTCGTCCTTCTCGTCGCCCTTGAGCCCCGCCGTCTCGTCGTCGGCCTCCGCGGGCTTCTCGCGATAGCAGTGGTGCCCCTCGTCGTTGATGGCGAGGACGTTCTTCCTCCCCATCAGCTCCGGCATCACGCGCTGGAGCATCTGACCCTCAGTCTCGAGGCTCGAGATCGGCTCGCCGCGCCTGCCTTCGAGGAGCCGCCGGCCGCCTTTCGAGAGGGCGAGCGTCTCGCGCGGCTTCAGCGCCTGGAAGTTGGTGATGACGATCTTAGCGCGCTCGAGGTCGCGCAGCAGGTCGGTCGGCACCAGCTCGCGGCTCTGGTAGTAGCTGTCGGGATCGTTCGGCTTGAGGACGCGGAGGCGATCCTTGATCGTCAGGCCGGGCGTGACGACGAGGAAGCCGCGGGTGAACCGCTTGCTGCCCTCGCGGCGCACCGAGTTGATCGTCTGCCAGGCGATCAGCATCGCCATCACGGTGGTCTTGCCGGCGCCGGTGGCGAGCTTCAGCGCCAGCCGCGACAGGCCGGGGTTGGCGCTCTGGTTGGCGGCGTCGAGGTGCTCGAGGAACTTCTTGCCGGCGGCGATCTGCGGCGCCACTTCGGTCAACCAGATGAGCGTCTCGATCGCCTCGACCTGGCAGAAGAACGGCCGGATCGAGGCGAACCGGTGGTGCCGCCAGTGCTGGAGCAGGCGGGCCGTCTCGGGCGTCACCAGCCAGTCGTTCGAGTTGGGCAGCTTGCGCCAGCCGTCGACCTGCGCCCGCAACTCGTTGATGACCGCGGCGGTCTTCACGTACTGCTGCGCCTCGGTCGACAGCCCCTCGCCTTCGTCGAAGACGAACCCCTTCTGCCCGGCCTTCTGTTTCTTCGGCTTCGGAATCGGCGTCACGAAGTCGGCCCGCCGCCGCCTGCCGACCTCGTTGCCCGTCGGCTGCCCGGTGACGTCGAGCTCCCAGTGGCGCCCCGGGTACTCGTACGGGGAGTTGAGGATGGGGCGTTCGAAGAAGGAGTCGGTCATCGGATCGAGGTTCCCGGGATCATCTGCTGTCGACTCAGCCGTTCGGCTCCGCCCGGACTCGGCGGACGACCTCTTCGATTTCGGCGAGAAACGCCGCTCGCGTCGTGTCGTTTCCGAGTCGGTCGAGGTCGAATGCCGGCCGCTTCGCGAGCTGGCTCTCGGCGATCGACTCGCCCAGGATGCGGTTCAATCGTCGACGCAGCGCGTCACGCTCCTCGAGACGATCGAACGGCCGGTGGTTCTGTAGGTACTGGAACTGCAGCTCGACGCGGCCGTAGGTCCAGACGGCAAACGTGAGGAACTTGCCACCCGGCGCGAGGAACTCGGGATAGAACGAGCCCTGCACCGATCCCCGGCCCCACCAGATCGCGTCCGCACGCTCGTTTCCCCAGGCGAGGAGGCTCTCCGCAACGCGGCGCGCGTCGGCGCCGCGGCTCTCCTCGAGCTTCTGCAGGAAGCGCTCTCGGGTCCAGGGCCGGCCTTTCTCCGCCGCCTTCGAATCGGAGGCGAGGGTGTGTCCGAACACGGTCGGCACGATCGTGCAGAGATCGCCCTGCGTGAACTGCCGCAGTTCGACCGCGAGAACCTCGACCTCCGCCATCGACTGATTCAGGAACTCCACGACGCGCCGGAGCTCGGGCACCATCCGGTCGGTGACGAAGAGCAAGCGCAGGCGCCGCGCGCGCACGTTGGCTTC
>JAMPYE010000006.1 GCA_023700825.1 Thermoanaerobaculia bacterium
GGAGAGTTTCGCGCGCGAGGCGGTCGTCGACGGCGAGATCACGCTCGGCGAGCTCGACATGAAGCTGCTCGCGGCAATCGATCGTTTCGAGCCATTCGGTGCGGCGAATCCACGCATCACGGCGCTCGTGCGAGACGTTCAGGTTCTGTCGACGCGCGAGTTCGCCGCGGGCTGCCACGAGCTCGTGCTGAAGCAGGGGAGCGTGACCGCTCGCGCCGTGCTCTGGCGCTCGGCTGCTGCGCTGACGTCGCTGCTCGCTCCCGGTGCGAGCGTCGATCTCCTCGCGCACCCCGACTTCGACAGTTGGAACCGTGCGCCTCGCCTCGAGATCGTCGACGCGGCTCCCGCCGGAAAACGAGCGATCGCGGAACGAAACTCGGCGGCAGACTGTTTGCGGCAGGGCGAATGAACCCGGTCGTCAAGTGGCTCCGAATCCTCCTCCCGATCGCCTTCGTCGGCTTCATCGGGCTGATCGTCTTCAGCTACAGCCGCGCGAAACTCGACCGGACCGCCTCGGTGGGCGACGGGCGCGATCTGGAGCCTCGAGAGGGCAACGACACCCCCAGCCTCGTCATGAAGACGTTCGAGGACACACACAGCCTCGGCGGCCGGATGATCTCGCGCATTCGAGCGACCAGAACCACCGGCTTCAAGTCGGGCTGGTACACGCTCGAGGGAGTCGACCTCACGCTCTTCGGCGAAGGGGGCGTGCAGTACTCGATCACGGCCGAAAAGGCGCAGTTCAATCCCGAGACGAAGGAAGCCGAAGCCATCGGTGGGGTGAAGCTGGTCTCCAGCGAAGGCGTCGAGCTGCGCACCGCGACACTCGGTTTCAACGGAACGAGCGCGAACAACAAGGTCCCGGTCGATTTCAAGGTCGGCCCATGGACCGGGCGCGCAGGCGGAATCCGGCTCGAGGTTGCCGAACAGGCGCTGCACCTGATCGACGGCGTGACGGCGGAAATGAGTGCGCCCGATCCGGCCGCGCGTGCTTCGATACAGGCCGACTCGGCCACGTCGCGGCAGAAGACCGGGCAGTTGATCTTTACGGGCAACGTGCGAATGACGAAGCAGTCCGAGTCGGCGTCGGCGGACATGATCGCCGCGACGACGCGCAAGGAGGATCGCACCATCAGCGCGCTCACTGGCGACGGAAACATCGTGATCCGCCTCGCCGGCTCCAGCGCATTCGCGGCGCAGGCGGGAGACGAGCTGATCGGCCGTGGTGAGACGCGGATCACGGCGGACCGCTTCGTCGGCGACATCCCGGCGGGGGGGGTGATCCGGGGGCTCATCTTCTTCGGCGAGCTCATGCCGGTACACGCCATCGTCGACGGTGCGCCGCGGCGCGAGCTCACTGCTTCGCAGGTCCGCGTCGAGATCACCGAGGCCCGCACGATTGCCGCCCTTCATGCGGAAGGGAAGGCGAGCATGAGCGAGGGTGGCAATCAGCCGCGAGCCGTGGAAGCCGAAAAGATCGACGTGTTCTTCGATCCGGTGACGAAGAAGCCGTCAAACGCCGTACTCGAGAAAGCCGTCCGATTCCGCGACCCGAAGAGCGAAGGGCGATCCGACGCGGCAACGTACGACATGGTGGGCGACCGAGTCGTGATGACCACGGCCGGCGGGACGAACCCGACGCTGACGTCGGAAGGCACTTTGCTCAAGGCGTCGATGATCGAGATATTTCCGAAGGCCGGCATTCTGAAAGGAACCGGCGCGGTCGTCGCGCGGTACGCCGCGAAGAAGGATTCGCCCTCGGACAGCGTGCTCTTCTCCGGCAAGGGTCAACCGGTCTACATCAACTCCTCCGCGGTCACCGTCACGCGCAGCACCCGGCAGGCGGTGTTCAGCGGAGGTGTAAAGGCGTGGCAGGACCTCAATACCGTGTTCGCGGAAGAGCTTCACATCCTCGAGAACGGGGAAGAGATGTCGGCCCGCGGCGGCGTCCGTGCCGTCCTTCGCCAGGGGCTAGACGAAGCGGGCGCACCGCGGCTCGTGAACGCGCGGTCCGAGACGCTCGGAGCGAAGAAGACCGCACGGCAAGTCCAGCTCGACGGGAATGTGCAGATCGAGGAACCGGGGCGCGTTCTTCGCTCCGACAAGACCGTGTTCCATTTCGACAAGAGCCAGCAACTCGAGAGAATCGAGTCCGAAGGCAATGTGAGCGTGACCGAATCCGCGACGGGGAGGAGCGCCAAGGGCACGCACGCGACCTACCGCGTGATCCAGCGCACGCTGCGAATCCTCGGTTCGCCGGCCGTGTTGACGGACGCTTCCGGCGAAGTCAAGGGGACTGAGATCCGATTCGATACCGCGAGCCAGAAAGTGGAAGTGATCGGCGGCGAGGCGACTTACAATCCGGACTGAGATGAACGACTCGGATGTGCGGACGGCGCCAGTGGACGAGGACGGCGTCAAGGGAGAGCCTTCGACGCTTTCCACCAGGGGCCTCGTGAAGATCTACCGCGGACGCAAGGTAGTGCGCGGGGTCTCGATCGATATCCGCCAGGGTGAGATCGTTGGTCTCCTTGGCCCGAACGGCGCCGGCAAGACCACAACTTTCTACATGGTCGTCGGCCTGACGCAACCCGACGAAGGTAGCGTCCTGCTCGGCGGCGAAGAGATCACGAGCCTGCCGATGTACATGCGGGCGCAGCGTGGGATCAGCTACCTGCCGCAGGAACCCTCGATTTTCCGAAAACTGACGGTCGAAGAGAACCTCCTCGCCGTGTTCGAGACGATGAGCCTGCCGCTCTCCGAGCGTGAGCGACGTACGCGCCGGCTCCTCGAAGAGTTCGGCATCGCGCACATCGCGAGAAACCGCGGCTTCTCGTTGTCGGGAGGAGAGCGGCGGCGCGTTGAAATCGCAAGGAGCCTCGCAATCAACCCTGCCTTCATTCTGCTCGACGAGCCGTTTGCCGGAATCGACCCGATCGCGGTGCTCGAGATTCAGGGAATCGTTTCGCGCCTGAGGGCGCGCGGAATCGGCATTCTCATCACCGACCACAACGTCCGAGAAACATTGAAGATCACCGATCGCGCCTATATCATTAAAGAGGGTGAGATCTTCCGACAGGGGCCGCCTCAGGAGCTGTCGTCGGACGCTGAAGTGCGGCGGATCTACCTCGGCGAGGGCTTCAACCTTCACTGAACCGGTCCCCCCGCTTCCCGAGGAAGCGGTCCCCGCCGGCCGGAACCAGAGCTGACATGGGCCTCGAGCAAAAGATCCAGCTGAAGCTGTCGCAGAAGCTTGTGATGACACAGGCGCTGCAGCAGGCGATCAAGCTCCTTCAGATGACGCGGATGGAGCTTCAGGAAGTCGTCTCCCAGGAGCTGACGGAGAATCCGCTTCTCGAGGAGAGCTCGGACGAGGAAGGGAAGCCGGAGGAGATCGAGGCCGAGAACGAGGCGCAGGCGGCGGCCGAAGCGCAAACCGAAAGGGACGGCGGGAAGAACGGTGAAGCGCCGGCGGTCGCCGACGAGGCCTCGCCCGTCGAGAAAGACCGCGACTCGTTCGACGAAATCGACTACGAAGCGTACTTCCAGGACTACATCGAGTACGGCTACAACCCGCGAGGGTCCGAAGAGCACGAGGCATTTCCACTCGAGAACGTCCTGACGCAGCCGCCGGACCTGTCGGATCATCTCACCTGGCAGCTCCAGATGTCGGATGCCTCTCCCGAGATGAAGGCGATTGCGGGCTTCCTGATCGGCAATCTCGACGGGGACGGCTATCTGCAGCTGACGGACGAGGAGATCGCGGCAACGTTTCCGGACGCCTCCGAGGCGATCATCGAACGGACGATTCAGCTGGTGCAATCGTTCGACCCGATCGGTGTCTGCGCGCGCAATCTCAAGGAGTGTCTGCTGCTCCAGCTCGACCGGCTCGACATCGACTCGGCACTGCTGGCGAAAGTCGAAGAAATCGTGGAGCGGCACTGGGACCTGTTCGCCTCCAGGAGCTATGCGCAGCTCGCGAAGGCGCTCGGTGTCGAAATGAAGCTCCTGGAGACGATGGTCGACCTGATCCGCCGGCTCGACCCGAAGCCCGGGGGCGTTTACGACAACGAGCGCGTGATCTACGTCGAGCCCGACGTCTATGTGCGAAAGGTCGGAGACGACTACGCCATCGAGGTGAACGACGACGGGATGCCGCGCCTGCGCCTGAGCCACCACTACCGCCAGATGCTGGGGCGCGAGGACTCGAAGGGCGAAACCGCGAACTACATCCGCGACAAGATGAAGTCGGCGTTCTGGCTGATCAAGTCTCTCGACCAGAGACAGCGTACGATCTACAAGGTGGCCGACTCGATCGTGAAGCATCAGAAGGAGTTTCTCGACCACGGTGTCGACCGGCTCCGCCCGCTGGTGCTGCGCGACGTGGCGGACGACATCCAGATGCACGAGTCGACGGTGTCGCGTGTGGTCTCGAACAAGTACATCCACACGCCGCGCGGCCTGTTCCCGATGAAGTATTTCTTCCACAGCGGGCTCGACTCGCGCCACGGCGACGACGTGTCGAGTGTCGCGGTCAAGGCGCGAATCAGGGCGCTGATCGAGAAGGAGGACCCGCGCAAGCCGCTGTCCGACTCCAAGATCGTAAAGGTGCTCGCGCAGCAGGGCGTGGAGATCGCGCGGCGGACAGTTGCTAAATATCGCGAGGAGCTCAGGATTCCCTCGTCGACGGACAGGAAACAGGTGTTCTGACCCGCATTGGCGGGCGGAAGTGCGGCCGAGACGGTGCACGTGCAGTTCAACGGACAGCCGGGGAGGAAACGATGAACATCGAAGTTTCAGGGCGCAAATACGAAGTCACCGACAAAGTTCGAAAGATGATCGAGCAGAAGCTCGAGAAGGTGAAGAAGTACTTTCACGACATCATCGAGATCCGCTGCGTCCTGAAAGTCGAGAAGTACCGGAACATCTGCGAGGTGCAGATTCACGGCAAGGAGCACGACGTCGCGTCCCGCCAGGAAGGGGAGACGATGGAGGAGGCGATCCAAATGGCGATCGACCACCTCAAGCTCCAGGCCCAGAAGAACCGCACGAAGATCAGCGATCGCCGCAAGGGAAAGAAGGCCCCTGCCGTCGCCGTGACCGACTGGCAGGTGCAGGTGTTCGAGCCCGGGAAGTTCCGCGAGCCCGACAATCGGCCCCGCATCGTCACGACGACCAAACTCCCGGTGCGGCCTCTCTCCATCGAGCAGGCGGCGCTGCTCCTCGACGGATCGAAGAACGATTTCATCGTGTTCCGTGATCTCGACACGGAGAAGGTGTCGGTGATCTATCGGCGGAAGGACAAGAATTTCGGCCTGATCGCGCCGGAGTTCTGAGGCGCGCGCCGAGCGAGAGCCCGCGAGCCAGAACGATGAGTGACCAGCGCGAAGCATGGGAAGACGACGAGAGTTTCGTCGAGACCGAGGTCCGAACCCTCGAGTCGCCGGAGCTGTCCGACCTGTCGCTGCGGCTGGTGACGGGCGCCGACGGCCTCGACCGCATGATTCTCAAGCCGCGCGTTCAGAAGCCGGGCCTCGCGTTCGCGGGATACTACGAGTACATCAAGCCGGGGCGGGTGCAGATCATCGGCGCGTCGGAGATCGGCTACCTGAACAGCCTCCCGCCCCGGCTCCGCGAAAAACGCGTGCGCGACGTCGCCGGGCTCGACGTTTCCTGCTTCGTCGCAACGAGGGGAATCGAGCCGATCACCGAGTTCGTCCGGGAGTGCGAGAACCACTCGATCCCGCTCTTCCGCACCGATTCGATGTCGTCGACGACGATCACGCGGATCACCTATTTTCTCGAGGAGACCATGGCGCCGCGGGTCACGATCCACGGTGGCCTGCTCGACGTCTACGGCATCGGGCTCCTGCTGCTGGGCGACAGCGGCGTCGGCAAGAGCGAGTGCGCGCTCGACCTCGTCTGGCGCGGCCATCGCCTCGTCTCCGACGACACGGTACTGATCAAGCGCCATCCGAACGAGGTGCTGATCGGATACTCGAACGACCTGATCTCCCATCACATGGAGCTGCGAGGCATCGGGATCATCAGCGTCAAGGACCTGTTCGGCGTCTCGTCGACGCGCGATCTCAAGCCGATCGACCTCGTCGTGAAGCTCGAACGATGGGTCGAGGGGACCGAGTACGATCGCCTCGGACTGGCCGGTGAGACGTACGAGCTGCTCGGCGTGACCAAGCCCTTCGTGAGACTCCCCGTGGCGTCCGGGCGCAACCTGGCGCTGCTCGTCGAGATCGCCGCGCGGAACCACCTGATGAAGCTCCAGGGATACAACACGGCCGAGGACCTGGTATCGCGCGTCAACGACGAGATCCAGCGTCGGGGGAACGAGGGCGACACGAGCGTCCAACTCGCGTCGGAGAGCGCCTCGATGCGCGACAAGCACATCATCAATCGCTCGCAGCACGAGCGCCAGCAAGCTCCGCGGCGCCGAAAATGACGAACGCGAATCCCGAAAAGCTCGTCATCGTGACCGGCCTCAGCGGCGCGGGGAAGAGTTACGTCCAGGGCACGCTCGAGGATCTCGGGTTCTACAGCGCGGACAATCTTCCCGTCTCGCTGATCGAGCCGTTCCTCGACGAGGTCGTGGGGCGCGAGGGCAAGGATCGGATCGCGATCGTCATGGACGTGCGCGCGCACGATTTCTCGCGCACCTTCCCGCGCTACTTCTCGGAGGTCTTGCGGGCACGGTTCCCGCAGGCGATCCTCATCTTCCTCGACGCACGGGACGAAGTGCTGGTGCGGCGATTCTCGGAGACGAGGCGGCCGCACCCTTACGGGGTGAATCTCCCGATCCTCGACGCGATCGCCGCCGAGCGGCGCGAGTTGACCGACGTCAAGGCGATCGCGAACATGGTGCTCGACACTTCGCAGTTCTCGGTCCACGAGTTGAAGGCCGAGATCAACCGCCGGTTCCAGCTCCCCGGCTACGTGATGCCCATGCTGGTCAACGTGGTGACCTTCGGCTTCAAGTACGCCATCCCTCCGAACATCGACCTGATGTTCGACGTGCGGTTCCTGCCCAATCCGCATTTCGTCGACGGGCTCCGGCCGAAGACGGGACGGGAGCCCGAAGTCGTCGGTTTCCTCGAATCGCATGCGGAGTATGCCGAGTTCTTCGGACGGCTCTGCTCGTTCGTCGAGTACGTTCTGCCGCAGTACGAGCGCGAGATGAAGAGCTACCTGACGATCGGTGTCGGCTGCACCGGTGGCAAGCACCGCTCGGTGGCGATCGGCGAAAAGCTCGGGGCGCGGCTCGCGGAAATCGGTTACCGCGTCGAAATCACCCACAGGGACATGTCGAAATGAGCTTCCCCGGCATGCTGTCCGGGGCGCGAAATCGAAGCGCCCTTCAGCGCTGTTCGTGTGCAGTGCGGGCTCGCTCCTTCGGGCAGCCCGCGAGTTTGTTTTCCCAGGAATGCTGCAATGCGCGCCACCCGCGGACATGCGCCGCTGGCGCGGAGGAGATTCGTTGATCGGGGCTTTGATCGTTACACACGGGCAGCTCGCACACGAGTTGCTCAACGCTGCGAGGGTAATCGAAGGGGACCTCAGCGGTCTCGAGGCGCTGTCGCTCGAATGGAACGACACCGTCGACGAGGCGCGAGACAAGATTCGGACTGCGCTCGCGCGGTTTCCTTCCGACACGAAGATCATCATCTTCACGGACATGTTCGGCGGCACCCCGAGCAACATCTGCCTGTCGTTTCTCGAAAAGGGCAAGGTGGAGGTGCTCACGGGAGTGAACCTTCCCATGGTCTTGAAGTTCACGTCGCTTCACGACGGCGCAACCAACCTCGACGAGCTCGCGCACCTCATCCGCGAGAAGGGGGCGCGCGCGATCCGCGTCGCGTCGGACCTTCTCTCGGGAGAGCAGAGCAGCTGAAGGAGCAGCCCGTGCCGGCGAGCAAGGACATTCCGATCATCAACAAACTTGGGCTTCACGCGCGTGCCGCGGCGAAACTCGTTCACACGGCGGCGCGCTTCTCGTCCGACATCAAGCTCCGGAAGGGCACCGAGGAGGTCGACGCGAAGAGCATTCTCGGAATCCTCCTCCTCGCGGCGGCGAAGGGCACGACGGTTACGATCACCGCCGTCGGCAGCGACGAGCAGGAGGCCCTCGACTCCATCGAGAGGCTGATTCTCGGCAGATTCGATGAAGTAGAATAGCGGCCAATCCGATGGCGAATACCAAGAGCCCAGAGACGAAACACGTTCGCGTCGACGTTCGCACGTACAAAGGGGCGGGAGTTTCGCCCGGAATCGCGGTTGGGCGCGCGCTCATCCTCGAGAAGGACGTGGGAAGCGTCTATCGCGTCCCCGTGGGTGATGCCGAGGTTCCCAAGGAAGTGCGCCGTCTCGGCGAGGCGATCGAGCAGACCCGCAAGGACCTTCGCGAGCTCAAGGCGAAGGTGAGCCGCACGATCGGTGACGAATACGCGTCGATCTTCGACGCGCACGCGATGATCCTCGGCGACCCGACCTTCAGCGACCAGATCGTCAAGAAGATCGAGGACGAGAAGATCAACGCCGAATGGGCGCTCCAGACCGTGAAGGACGAGCTCGAGGCGCGCTTCGCGAGTTTCGAGGACGAGTATCTTCGCGATCGCGGCGCGGACATCGCCGACGTCGGCGACAGCGTGCTGAAGAACCTGCTCGGCATCGCGCACCACGACCTGTCGGAGATCACGCACGACGTGATCATCCTGGCAGAGGACCTGACCCCGTCGGACACGATTCACTTCAATCGCCGGCCGATCGTCGGTTTCGCGACGGCCACCGGCGGCAGGACCTCGCACACGTCGATCATCGCCAAGTCGCTCTTCATGCCCGCCGTGATCGGCGTTCCACGGCTGACCGAGCTCATCGACAACGACGAGCTCATCATCGTGGACGGCTACGAAGGCACGGTCGTCGTCAACCCGACGCCCGCGCTGGTCGAGGAGTACCGCAGCCGTGAGACCCGGCACGAGGAACACGAGAAGAAGCTCCTCGAAAACCGCGATCTCGAGGCGATCACGAGAGACGGCGTGAAGCTCGCCATGCTCGCCAACATCGAGCTCGTGGAGGAACTGGGGGACGCGCTGAAGTTCGGAGCCGAGGGTATCGGCCTCTATCGCTCCGAGTTCCTGTTCATTTCGAAGAGCCCCGGGCTGCCTAACGAAGAGGATCATTTCGAGGCCTACTGCCGCATCGCGAAAGAGATGGCGCCGCACTCGACGGTCATCCGCACGTTCGACCTCGGAGGCAAGAAGCTCGCCCGGGACGTCATCGGCACGAAGGAGGACAACCCCGTGCTCGGTCTTCGCGGGCTGCGCCTCTGCATGAAGCACCGGGACCTGTTCCGCACCCAGCTTCGCGCGATCCTTCGCGCCTCGGCGTTCGGCGACATCAAGATCATGTTCCCGCTCGTGTCGAGCGTGCAGGAGCTTCGCCAGGCGAAGGCGCTGCTCCGCGAGCTCAAAGGGGAGCTCGACCTCGAGGGCAAGGCCTACGACCGTGACATCGAGGTCGGCATCATGATCGAGGTTCCCGCCGCGGCGATCATCGCGGACATCCTCGCGCAGGAGGCCGACTTCTTCGCCATCGGCACGAACGACCTGATTCAGTACTCGCTCGCCATCGACCGCGGTAACGAGAACGTCAGCTACCTGTACGAGCCGCTGCATCCGGCGCTCCTCCGCCTGCTCAAGTTCGTGATCGAGTCAGGGAGGAAGGCGGGCATTCCGGTGTCGATGTGCGGCGAGATGGCGTCCGACCCGCTTTACGCGGTGGTCCTCGTGGGGCTGGGGCTCGAGCGCTTCTCGATGAACCCGTCGAACATCCCGGTCGTGAAGAACGTCATCCGGTCGGTTCGCTACAAGGACTGCAAGAAGATGGTTGAGGCAGCGCTCGAGAAGCGGACCGCCCAGGAAATCGAGGAGTTCATCATCGAGAGCGTCGCGCTCAAGTTCCCCGAGGGCCTGGTGCCGAGGACGACATGAGCCGCCAGACCGATGCGACGTTCGCCCCGAGCCCCGTGACGCGAGTTCCAAAACCGTGGGGGTACGAGCTGATCTGGGGCCACACTGACCGCTACGTGGGGAAAGTGCTTCACGTGAACAAAGGCGAGAGTCTCAGCCGCCAGTATCACGAAATGAAAGATGAAACGCTCTACGTTATCGCTGGCAGAGCGCTGGTGGATCTCCAGCGGGGCGACGACTCCGAGACGATCACGCTCGAGGTCGGACAGGCGTTTCACATCACTCCGCTGACGATTCACCGGATCGAGGCTCTCGAGGACACCGACATCGTCGAGGTGTCCACTCCGGAAATTCACGACGTGGTCCGCCTTGACGATCGGTATGGGCGGGCCGGCACGACAAAGGCATGACGACACTTCGGACAGCAGCCATTCTCGCCGCCGCGCTCCTCGTGGCAGGGGAGGTGCGCGCGCAGACCGCTCGTACGGAGACCACGGCGACCAAGTCCGAACCGACTACTTCGACGACGGCCACGAAGGCCCCCGACGAGTCGCCGCTGGTCAAGGCCGCGAGAGAGAGTGCCGCGAAGCGGACGAAGGCGAAGAAGTCGCGCCTGTCGATCGACGACAAGGACGTGAAGAAGTCTGCGGGTAAGCTGATCGAGACGACCTCGAAACCGCTCGCGCCGATTCCCGCGGCCGAGGACGTCGAGACGCGCATGCGCGCGGTGTCCGAGCCCGCTGCCGCGGCAAGAGACAAGGCGAAGGAAACTGCTGACCGCGTCGCGGCGGCGCAGAAGGAAGTGGAGAGCCTCGAGCTGGAGCTTCGCCGGATCGAGGAGACGTACTACGACGAAGACGATCCCGACTTTCGCGAAGATGTGATCGAGAAGCGGTTCGAGGAAACGAAGTCCAGGCTCGGCAAGGCGAGGCAGGATCTCGAGAACGCCCGCAACGCCGCGTCGGGCAGCGGCGTCTCCACTCCATGACGGCGCGGAACGACCTGAAAACCTACTACATCGAGACGTGGGGTTGTCAGATGAACGATCTCGACACCCAGCGCCTTTCCGGCCAGCTGAAGCTCCGCGGCTATCGTCGCGTGAGCTCGGAACACGAAGCGGGGCTGATCCTCCTCAACACCTGCAGCGTTCGCGAGAAATCGGAGCAGAAGATGTTCTCCGAGCTGGGCAGACTCCGCGCGGCCAAGGAGCGGGGAGCGACGATCGGCATCTGTGGCTGCGTCGCACAGCAGGAAGGGGAGGCGATTCTCGCGCGGGCCCCGCACGTCGATTTCGTCATGGGCCCGGGACACGTCGGATACATCGACGAGATCCTCAAGGGAACCACGAGGATAGCGGTTGAGTTCCCCGACGATCGCCGCTACGACTTCGTGTCGATCGACCGCCCATCGGCCGTTCGCGCCCAGGTAACGGTGGTCGAAGGATGCAACAAGAACTGCACCTTCTGCATCGTTCCGACGACTCGCGGGCGCGAGGTCTCGCGGCCGTTGCGGGACATCGTCGCGGAGTGCGAGCACGCCGTGTCGACAGGACGCGTGGAGATCGAGCTCCTCGGCCAGACCGTGAATGCGTACGCATGCCCCGAGTCGGGAGGCGACTTCGCCTCTCTGCTCTCGGCGGTCGCACGCATCCCGGGCGTGCTGCGAGTGCGGTTCATGACGTCACACCCGGCGGAGGTCACCGCGCCGATGATCGCCGCGATGCGCGACCACGAGAACATCTGCAGGTACATTCACCTGCCGGTGCAGTCGGGATCGTCTGCGGTGCTCCGCAGGATGAAGCGGCTCTACTCGCGCGAGAAGTTCCTCGCGATTGTCTGCGAGCTGCGTGAGGCGATGCCGGAGATCCGTTTCTCGACGGACGTGATCGTCGGATTCCCCGGGGAAACGGACGACGACTTTGCCGGGACGCTGAGTCTCCTCGAACAGGTCCGCTTCGGAGCGATCTACGCGTTCAAGTACTCGGAGCGACCGGGAACCGCGTCGCTGCGGCTAGGCGGCCCCGTGGACGACGCCGTGTCGACCGAGCGCCTGAATCGTGTCTTCGAGCTGCAGGCCAGGATCGAGAGGGAGACGCTCGAGGGATTCGTCGGGCGCGTCGTTCCGGTCCTCTTCGAAGGAGTCAGCAGGAACGACGCCGCCATCTGCTCCGGAAAGACCGAGGACAGCTGGACGGTGAATTTCATCCGGCCCGAACATCCTCCGACTGGAGCGCTGATCGGTGTCAGAATCGACCATGCGAAGCATCACTCGCTGTTCGGGGAGGCGGTGACATGACGATGGTCAGAATGACGGTCAAGGGATTGATGCTCGATCCGATCTCGAATTCGCCGATCGTCGTCCTCCGCGACGACGACGACTCGACGCTCCTTCCGATCTGGGTGGGAGTCTTCGAGGCGAACGCGATCGCCTTGAAGCTTGAGAACTACGAAACACCTCGCCCGATGACTCACGACCTGCTCAAGGGAATCCTCGGCGCGATGGACGCCAAGGTGATCCGCGTCGTCGTCAACGAGCTGCGCGACAGCACCTTCTTCGCGCGCATCGTGCTCAGCGTCGGGGGGAACGAATCGGAGGTCGATGCGCGGCCCAGCGACGCGATCGCGCTGGCACTCCGGGTCGATGCCCCGATTTTTGTCGATCAGAGCGTGCTCGACCAGGCGCAGACGATCTCGCCCGACGACACGCAGGACGAGAAGGTGCGTAAGTGGTTCGAGCAGCTGAACCCCGAAGAGCTCGGGAAATACAAGATGTAATGGCTGTCGCGCGCACGTTGCTGGACAGTCCGTCCACGCTTCTCTAGAATCCGCGCAACCGAGATGATCATCGCGATCACAAACCAGAAGGGTGGGGTAGGCAAGACGACGACTGCGATCAATCTCGCTGCCGCCGTCGCCACCAAGGGGTTCAAGACCCTCCTGATCGACCTGGACCCGCAGGCGAACTCCACCATGAGCTACGTCGATCCGCGGGCGCTCACTCGCTCGATGTACGACGCGCTCGTGACTGAGGAGTGCTCCGTGGAGGACGTGATCGTCCAGTCACCGCTCGACAACCTGTCGATTGCGCCCTCCCGGATCTCGCTCGCAAAGCTCGAATCGAAGCTGATCGGCGACCTCGACGGGCCGTACCGCCTGAAGGATGCCATCAAGGACGTGATCCCGAAGTACGACTACGTCTTCATCGACACGCCGCCGACGCTCGGGATGATCACCGTGAACGCTCTCGTTGCGTCCACGCACGTCCTCGTGCCGATCCAGTCGTCGTACTTCGCGCTGGAAGGGACGGACGACCTTCTCGAGACGATCGAGAAGATCAAGGCGCGGCCGAACCCGAACCTCCAGCTCCTAGGCGTCGTCATCACGATGCACGACCGGAGGACCACGCTGGCTCGGGACATTCAGGAGCAGATTCAGCAGGTCTTCGGCGACATGCTCTTCGCGACGACGATCAGCAAGTCGATCCGGCTCGAGGAGAGTCCGGCCTACAAGGAGTCGATCTTCACGTTCGCGCCGCGATCGAGCGGGGCGATGGAGTATTACTCGCTTTCCGAGGAGATTCTCGCGCGGGTCTGACCCGGCGAGACGAATGTGAGCGACGTGGAGCCGAAGCGACCGACTGCGAAGAGGGGACTCCCGGAACGGGCGAGGATGAGGCACGACGCCCACTACGTCGAGGAGCTTGCCCGCCGCTCCTCGGCGGGCATCGGATCGCTCATCCCGCTTTCGATGATCGAGGTGAACCCCGACCAGCCGCGGCAGAGCCTCGGTGAGCTCGAGGAGCTCTGCGCCTCGATCGAGGAAAAGGGCGTCCTCGAGCCGATTCTCGTGCGCTCGGTGGGACCGAACAAGTACCAGATCGTCTCCGGCGAACGGCGGTTCCGCGCCGCCGAGATGGCCGGGCTTGACGAGATTCCGGCGATCGAGCTCGACATCGACGAGCGCGAGGTCATCGAGATCGCGCTCATCGAGAACATGCAGCGCAAGGACCTGACGGCGTTCGAGGAGTCCGAGGGGATCTTCGCGCTCCAGGAGCGCTTCGGGTACACGCACGAGAGGATCGCGCAGGTGCTGTCGAAGTCGAGGACGACGGTGACGGAGAGCCTGCAGCTTGCGGGTATCCCTGAAGCGATACGCGCGCTTTGCGACGAGCACGGGATCACGAGCAAGTCGGTGCTGGTGCAGATCGCGCGTGCCGGGACGGAAGAGGCGATGGAACAGCTGGTGCTGCGGCTGGCCTCGGGAGAGATCGGTCGTGATGAGCTGCGCAAGGAGACTCGCGGCGCAGAACCGGCGAAAGGGCCGGGCCGGCCGAAGAACTTCGTCTTCCAGCTCAAGGACAAGTCGTTGCCGTTCAGCCTCAACATGACGTTCAAGAAGGCGCACGTGGAGAAGGCGGAAGTGGTGGACGCGCTCCGAGAACTGCTGAAGAGGCTCGAGCAGGAGCTCCGCAAGTGATGCCTCGCTGCTCTCTTCGTTTGATAGTGGAGTTCACATAATCTATCTTATGGGACGTTGTCTAAAACCGTCCGAACCCTCGATTCCTCGACGCTGACTCCCTCGATCGACTAAACTTAGCCCCGTTCAGGATGCGCATCCTCGGTCGGTACATCGTCAAAGAAATCGTCGGACCGACCTTCCTCGGTTTCTGCTTCTATACCTTCGTCATCCTGATGAACCAGCTGTTCCGGCTCGCGGAGATGATCATCCGCCGCTCCCTGCCGGCCTCCACCGTTCTCCAGCTACTGGGTCTCTCCCTCCCGCACGTCATCGTTCTGACGATTCCGATGGCGCTCCTGTTCGGCGTTCTCATTGCCGTGGGACGGCTCTCGTCGGACTCCGAGATCATCGCGATGCGCTCGGTCGGCGTCTCGACCACAGCGATCTACCGCCCCGTTTTCTACGTCTCCTTCGTCGTGTTCATTCTCAATCTCTGGGTGATGAACTTCCTCACGCCCTGGGGCAATACCTCCCTCGAATCGCTCAAGGCCGAGATCTTCACCTCGAGCGTCGAGCGCGAGATCCGCCCGCGCGTGTTCTACGACGAGTATCCGAACCGCGTGATCTACGTGAACGACATCGCTCCCAACGGCGACTGGAACGGCGTATTCATCTCCGACACGACCACGCCCGACCGGCAGCAGATCATCGTCGCAAAGAGCGGCCGCCTCACCGTGACACCCGGCGCCGGGCAGCTCTGGGTCGAGCTCCACGACGCGGAGAACCATTTCTTCAGCGCGAAGAACCCCACACGATACGACCACGTGCGGAATGCCTCGCAGCGAATCCTCCTGCCGGATCAGTTCTCCTCGCCTCCCAAGGCCGTTTCCCGGTCGATCCGGTCCATGAACGTCGTCGAGCTCCGGGAAGAATCAGTCCGGCTTAGCGCTAGTCTCGGGGACAAGGACTCGCTCGCGGACTACCGCATTGCCCTGGTCGAGATGCATAAAAAGATCTCGATTCCCTTCGCCTGCCTCGCTTTCGGCATCGTGGCGCTCCCGCTCGGAATCACCAACCGGCGCGGCGGGAAAAGCTCAGGATTCACTTTAAGTATTGGCGTGATCCTCCTCTACTATCTGCTGCTTTCGAACGGCGAGGAAATGGCGAGGACCGGGCGACTGCCTGCCTGGCTCGCGATGTGGCTTCCGAACGTCATTCTCGTCGGGATCGGCCTGTATCTCATCCGGCGCGCGAGCCGCGATGCCGGGGGCTCGTCTCGCGCGGGGCGCGCCGCAGAATGGCTGCGAGGGCTTCTCGAGCGCGTTCACATCCGCATCCGTGCCCGAATGTCGCCGGAAGTTGACGATCCCGGCTCGTTCCTTTCGCGGCTCGACGTCCGCTTCCCGAACACGCTCGATCGGTACGTGCTGCGCCACTTCGGGCAGACGCTCCTGTTCATCGTCCTGTCGGTGGTCGTTCTCCAGATGGTCGTCGACTACTCGGAGATGGCCGGTGACATCGCCGAGAACAGAATCCCTGCACAGATGGTCGCGGAGTATTACAGGAACTTGACCCTCGTCGTTCTGGACAAGACGATCCCGATTTCGATCCTTGCGGGCACCTTGATCTGCTTCGGGATGCTCTCCCGAACCAGCGAGATCACGGCGATGAAGGCTTCGGGGGTATCGCTCTACCGCCTCGCGCTCCCCGTCGTGATCGTCGCCGGGATCTTCTCGGTGTTCGCCTACCTCCTCCTCGACTTCGTCCTGCCCTACACGAACGAGAAAGTTGCGACGCTCAAGAGCCAGATCAAAGGCAAGCCGATGCGGCGAAGCGTCAGTGTCCAGCAGCGCCAGTGGGTCTTCGGCAAGGGGCGGTATCTCTTCAACTTCCTCTCGTACGACAAGGCGACGCACGCTCTGTCGCAGGTTCAGGTGCTCGAGTTCGATCCGGTGGAGATGCGCCTCACGCGGCGGGTCTACGCCGAGGAGGCTAGGTTCGACGGTTCGGGATGGGTGTTCGTGAACGGGTGGGTCCGCTCCTTTGACGAAGCGGGAAGCGCGTCGTTCACGCCGATCAACCAGCCGGTCCGGCTCCATTACCCGGAGCGCCCCGAGTACTTCACCTCCGACTTCAAGCTACCGAATCAGATGACGTACTCCGAGTTGCGTCGCTACATCCGCGACCTGGAGATCTCCGGCTACTCTTCGGAGGAGTTGCGCGTTCAGCTCTACCAGAAGACGGCGTGGCCGTTCGTCAGTCTCGTGATGGCTCTCATCGCGCTGCCCTTCTCGTTCCGAATCGGCAAGCGCGGAGCGCTCTACGGAGTCGGTGTCGCGCTTTTCCTAGCCTTCGTCTACTGGGCGCTCTACGGCGTCTTCACGAAATTTGGAGAGGTCGGGAACCTCCCGGCGCTGTTGTCCGCCTGGAGCGCCAACGTCCTCTTCATGATCGCCGCGGTGTATCTGTTCGTCCACGCTGAAACCTGAGTCGGCCCTGGGCCGTCAAAAGGTTTGCGCGCCCGAGGACCACGAGTCCTCGCGATCTGTCCATCACTCTGCGACGTTGCGAATGCCGCGGCACGCGCTAGAATTCGCAGCACCAATGAACAGACCTACATCAGAGGCCGTTGCCGACCTCCGGAGCCATCCTGCGATCCGGGAGGCCCGGCGCGTGATCGAGGTCGAGGCTGCCGCGATCACCGGCCTGCTCGACAACCTTGGCCAGGAGTTCGTCGATGCCGTCGAGTTGATCCGAGGCGGCGCCGGCAGGGTCGTGACGATGGGCATGGGTAAGTCGGGCATCATCTGCCGCAAGATCTCGTCGACGCTCGCTTCGACCGGGACCCCCTCGTTCTTTCTCCACCCGGCAGAAGCCGTTCACGGCGACCTGGGGATGGTGGTTCCGGGCGACGTCGTTCTCGCGATCTCGTTCTCTGGCGAGTCCGAGGAGATCGTCCGGCTGCTCGACCCGATCAAGCGGCTCGGCGCGAAGTTGATCGCAATCACCGGGAAGCCCTCGTCCACTCTCGCCCGCAACGCGGACATTCACCTCTCCGCGGCGATTCGCGAGGAGGCGTGCCCGCTCGGCCTGGCTCCGACAGCATCGACCACCGCCACGCTCGCACTCGGTGACGCGCTGGCGATGGCTCTCCTCGTCAGCAAGGGTTTCCGCGAGGAAGACTTCGCGATCCTTCACCCGGGCGGAAAGCTGGGAAAGCGCTTCCTTCGCGTTCGCGACCTCATGCATACGGGAGCCGCCATCCCGCTCGTCCAGGGAACGACCCCGATGCGCGACGTCATCTACGAGATGTCGAAGAAGGGCTTCGGTATCGCAGCGGTTGTCGACGAGGCCGGCGGCCTGCTCGGCGTGATCTCCGACGGGGACCTTCGCCGCCTAATCGAGCGCGACGAGCACATTCTTCAGAAGACCGGTGGCCAGTGCTACAAGCCGAATCCGTTCCTGATCGATCCGAACGAGTTCGCGTCGGCGGCCCTCCAGGTGATGGAGCAGCGGAAGATCACGTCACTTTTCATTCTTGGCGACGGGCGCCGCGTCGAGGGAATCCTGCATCTCCACGATCTATGGGGTCTCGAACTATTCTGAGGTGAGCGGATGGAAGACAACGCGAATACGGCAGTCGTACTGCGCTACAGGGATGGCAGCACGGCTCGTGGCGCCGAGGCGCCCGAGATCGACCTCGCGCGCCAGGCGGTGCTCCTGCCGGGCTCGGCTGAGATCTCGTTCGACGATCTCAAGGCCGTTTTCTTCCAGAAGGCGCCGTCAGCGGAGCCCAGCGACGACTCCGGCCACGCCTCGATCGTGTCAGTGGAATTCGACGACGGTGAGATCATCCGGGGCCGGGCCTACGACTACAATCCGGTAGCTTCAGGCTTTTTTCTCTCCCCTCTCGAGGATCCCAGGATCTCTCGGATTTTCGTCGTGAGCGCGGCCGTGGTCGCGATCGAAGTCGAGAAACTCTGATGGGTCCGCGACGATTCGCCCCGGCAATGGCACTGATCCTGGTGACTCTCGCCACCCCGATCGCGTCGGCGGGTGACGCCGAGAACGTGACCGCGCTCCTGCGGGGCTGCGAGGGAAGCTCGGCGGAGTTCGTCCAGAAGTTCCTGCCGAAGGGTTTCAAGAAGGAGAAGATCGAGCGTGGCAACGTCGTTTTCGGTACGTTGCCGGCGATGCGCTGGGCCTACGCCGACCCGGAGAAGAAGGAATTCGTTTTCGACGGAACGACCTCGTGGCTCTGGGTTCCGGCCGACCGGCAGGTGACCGTCCACGAACTGACGGAGGAGGAGCGCGCCGCGCTCCCCTTCTTTGCACTCTCCGATCCCTCCCGGATCGCGAAGCAGTTCACCCTGTCGCGCAGCGGCCGCACGACGACTCTCAAGGCGCGCGATCGCAAGGCGATGCTTCTCGAGATCAGCGTAGAGGCCGCGAGCGACGGGCGCCTTTCGCGGCTCAGGTACCTCGATTCGCAGGGAAACGCCACGACTTTCGAGTTTTCGCGCTTTGCCGCGGCGCCCGCTGGACGTGAGGCGTTCACCTTCGTTCCTCCGCCCGGCGTAGACGTCGTTCGCAACTGAGGCCTGCGCGCACCCGGGCCCCTCGTTCGAGCGTCGTTCCCGGGGCTGCTGTCGATTTCCGGGCGCGACCTCACTACAATGCGCAGGCCCCGCCTCCGCCGATCGCGGAGCACGATCCGGGGCGCAGGAGACGCGACGCATGGCACAGGAAAACTCGTTCGACGTGGTGTCGAAAATCGACATGCAGGAAGTCGCCAACGCGATCCAGCAGGCGAAAAAGGAGATCGAGACCCGGTTCGACTTCAAGAACAGCAAGTCGGACATCGAGCTCAAGGAGAAGGACGCTGAGATCATCCTGACCAGCGACGACGAGGTGAAGCTCAAGAGCGTCAAGGACGTGCTCGAGGGGCGCCTCGTGAAGCGCAAGGTGCACCTGAAGTCGCTCGATTACCAGAAGGTCGAGGCGGCGACCATGGGCACGGTCCGGCAGCACATCAAGCTCATCCAGGGCCTCGACTCCGAGAAGGCCAAGGCGATCGTCAAGGCGATCAAGGAGACCAAGATCAAAGTGCAGGCCTCGATCCAGAGCGATCAGGTCCGGGTCGTGGGAAAGAACCGGGACGACCTGCAGAAAGTCATCCAATTACTGCGGGATGGCGATTTCGGCGCACCACTGCAGTTCGTCAACTATCGCGGCTAGGGTTCCCTCGTTGCCTTTCTTAACTCTGATGAATCGTTTATTCTTTGCGTCGTGAGCAGCCCCGGCGCCTCCACCCTCGCCGAGACCGTATCCGCCGGGTCCCCCATCGGACAGGTTCTCGAGCTCATCGCCCCGAAACTCGAACTGGTCGAGCAGGAGTTGCGTGCCAACTTCAGCTCTCCGATCAGAACGATTCAGGAGGTCGCGGACCACGTTCTCGAGGGAGGCGGCAAGCGGCTCAGGCCGACGCTGCTCCTGCTGATCGCGAAGATGCTCGGCTACGAAGGGCGCAAGGACGTCACCTTCGGCGCCGTCATCGAGTTCATCCACACGGCCTCGCTGATTCACGACGACATCATCGACGACTCCGCGATGCGGCGCGGTCGCGCCTCGATCAACTACAAGTGGGGCAACCACCTCACGGTGCTGATCGGCGACTATCTTTACTCCCACG
This sequence comes from Thermoanaerobaculia bacterium, assembly GCA_023700825.1. Lineage (GTDB taxonomy): Bacteria > Acidobacteriota > Thermoanaerobaculia > Gp7-AA8 > Gp7-AA8 > JACPDH01. Next base: position 20,130 of record JAMPYE010000006.1, read on the forward strand.
CGATCCGGATGGCGCTCGAGGCCGGCGACCTCGACATCGTGCAGATGCTCTGCGCGGCGACGATCGAGATGACCGAAGGCGAGATCATGGGGCTCGCGAACAACGGGCGCGCCGACCTGACGAAAGACGAGTACTTCGACCTGATCGGCCGCAAGACCGCCGCCCTGTTCGGCGCCAGCGCCCGAGTGCCCGCGATGCTCGTCGGTCTCGACGAGTCGCGGCAGAAGACTCTCTACGATTACGGGTACAAGCTCGGCATCACGTTCCAACTCGTCGACGACCTGCTCGACTTCACGTCGAGCGAGGAGACGCTCGGCAAGCCGGTGCTCGCGGACCTCAAGGATGGCAAGGCGACGCTGCCCGTGATTCTCGCGCGCTCGCGTGCGAACGAAGCGGAGCGCCGCAAGCTGGAGAGCGTCATGCTCACGAAGTCGTTCGACGAGGTCGATCCGCTCGAAGTGCAGGAAATCGTCACACGCTACGGGGCAATCGACGAGACGCGGAAGATCGCGCGTGAGTATGCCCGTGACTGCAAGGTGTGCCTCGCGGGTTTCCCGGACTCGCCGGCGCGCGAAGCGCTCGAGTTCGCAGCCGACTTCGTGCTCGAGCGCGACCGCTGACGCCGGGCGCTCCCGAAGTGGCTACGAGAGCAGTTCCATCAGCTCGGTGAGCCCGGCGCGAGCACGGTTCGAGATCTCACGATCCCGCTCGTTCGCGACGCGGATCACCCGGCTGTAGGTCTCGACCGCCCGACCGTAGTCGCGCAAATGCCGGTGGTAGAGTTCGCCCTTGAGCAGCTTCGCTTCGACGTTTCCCGGCTCGACCTCCAGAATCTTGTCGAGGAAGATCAGCGCTGAGTCGAACTTGCCCTCGTCGAGGGCAATGCGGTAGCGGAGCTTGTAGAGCGCGATCAGGTCCTGGCTGGAAGGCTGAATGAAAGCACCAGGCAACACACCGCGGAGAGCGGACACCAGCTTGCCGCCGATGCTTCCGGTTCGTTTCGCGTCAACCCGCATCCCCATCCCTCCCACAACGCTCACCGTGATATTCGTGATGATAAAGGCTCGCGCGAAAATGGTCAAGATCTTTACCACCTCGCCGCGAGCCCGCCCGCGCTGCTACCATTGCCTGCGATGAAACGCGCCGTCTATCCAGGATCGTTCGACCCCCCGACCAACGGCCATCTCGACATCATCCGCAGGAGCTCGCGTCTCTTCGACGGGCTCATCGTCGCCGTTCTCGAGAACGAAGGGAAGGCTCCCCTCTTCTCCGTGGCCGAGCGCGTGGAGCTCCTCCGCACGGTGACCGCGGACATCCCCGGAGTCGAGATCCAGTCGTTCTCCGGGCTGCTCGTGAATTTCCTTTCGCGCACCGATTCGTCCGTCGTCATCCGCGGCATCCGCGCGATCTCCGACTACGAGTACGAGCTCCAGATGGCGCTGATGAACCGCGAGCTCGCTCCCGAGGCCGAGACCATCTTCATGCTGCCCGCGGTGGAGTACACGTTCGTTTCGTCGCGCCTCGTCAAGGAAGTCTGCCGCCTCGGTGGTGACGTGTCGAACCTGGTTCCCCCCTCCGTGCTCGAGCGCCTGAGGGCGCGGCTTCAGACCGGCTCGTGAGCTTCACTCGACGGGTCGAGCGCATCACGCGCGGCCTCCCCTAGGAATGTGCAGGCGAGCACCGTGAAAAAGACGGCGAGACCCGGGAAGAAAGCGATCCACCACGCCCGCTGGATGTAGTCGTCGGCTGACGCGAGAATGCTTCCCCACGACGCCTGCGGCGGTTGCACGCCCAGGCCGAGAAACGAGAGCGCCGATTCCGCCGCGATCGCGGAGGCGACGCCGAACGCCGCCGACGCGACCGCCGGTCCCATCGCTGCAGGGAGCAGGTGCCGGAACAGGATTCGGAGTCGCGACGCGCCCGCGGCGCGGGCGGCGACATCGATGTCGCCGGTGCGCAACCTCCGAATCTCGCCGCGAACGACCTTCGCGTCGCTCGTCCACGAAACCGCGACGAGCGTCGCGACCACCGACGCGAACGACGGCTCGAAAAGCGCGGCAACACCAAGCGCCAGGAAGAAGAACGGGAAACTGAGGGCGAGCTCGATCGCGCGAGAGACCGTCCAGTCGAACGCTCCCCCCGCATACCCGGCGAGAGCGCCGAGGATCGCCCCGATCCCGAGCGCCAGTAGCGCGACGGACAGGCCGACCGCGAGAGAGACGCGCGCGCCATGCACGGTTCGGGAGAAGAGATCGCGGCCCAACTCGTCGGTGCCGAACCAGTGAGAGGTGGACGGAGGGAGGAGGCGCGCCTCCAGGTCGACGCGGTCGGGCGCGAAAGGCACCAACGGAGAGCTCTCCGACGCGAGCAACGGCGCGAGGATCGCGACCAGCATCAGCAGTCCGAGAAACGAGGCGGCGAGCATCGCCCGCCGACTGCGCACGAGTGGTTCGCGCCTCACGCGTCCCCCTCCGTCCGCAGCCGGGGATCGATGGTCAGGTGGACGAGATCGGCGATCGATCCGGCTGCGAGCGAGAGCACCGCGGTGAGCAGCGTAAGCGCCATCACGACGGGATAGTCGCGGGAGACGACCGCCTCGACGAAGAGGCTGCCGATCCCTTCCCACCGGAAGATCCGCTCGACTACGACGCAGGCCGAGAGGAGCACCGGAACCGCGACCGACAGCATCGACACCAGCGGAGGAATCGTGTTGCGAAGGCCGTGCCGGCGGATCGCGGCCCACTCGCTGAGCCCTTTCGCCCGAGCCGTTCTCATGTAGTCGCGGCCGCGGGCATCGAGCATCGACGCCCGCACGAATCTGCTGAGGAATGCGATCTGCCCCGCGGCCAGCGTCACGACCGGCAGGACCATGTGGCGCGCGAGCTCGACCATGCGGCCGAGCCCCCGCGGAAGATCCTCCGACGGCATCCCGAACAGCGGCAGGAGATTGAATCGGATCGCAAAAACCTGCAGCAGCAGAAGCGCGAGCCAGAATGTCGGAATCGAGTAGATGGCCGTCGCCGCGAATCCGCTGGCGACGTCGCCGCTTCCTCCCGCAAACCGTGCGTTGAGCATCCCGAGCGGAAGCCCGATCGCGAGCGCGAGCGCAAGTGAGACGAACAGGAGCAGGAGCGTTCCGGGCAGCTTCTCCCCGACAAGCTGCGCAACTGGCTTTCGCTCGGTGAACGAGTCGCCGAAATCGAGACGAACGGCATCCCCCAGCCATGCGAGATACTGAACCGCGACGGGCTCGTCGAGCCGCAGTTCCTCGCGCATCGCCGCGAGGAGCTCTGGCGAGGCGCCGCGCGAGCCGACGCCGCCGACGTGGAGGAGCACTGGATCACCAGGCGCCGCGCGAATCAGCACGAAGACGACGAAGGAGATGCCGGCGAGTGAGATCGCGGAATGAACGAGCCTCCGAAGGACGGCGCTCGCCATCGCCGGATTAGTTCCCCTGCCCCTTCGTTGCGCCCGGCGCGAGCGGCTCCCTCTTCGAGGAAACCCACCAGCTGCGAGCGCCCGGGACCCAGTTGAACAAGCCCAGCCCCGGCGCGACCTCGACGTTCCGGACCTGACGGCTGACCGCCCACCGCGTCGAAGGCTGGACGAGCCAGGTGTAAGGCTGCTCGTTCGCGAGAATCTCGTGCACGCGCATGTACATCTCGCGCCGCTTCGCCGGATCCTGTTCCTCGCGTCCCTTTGCCAACAGCTCGTCGACCTCCGGGTTGCTGTAGAAGACCCAGTTCTGCCCTTCGGGCGTGAATTGAGAGGAGTGGAAGTTCGCGTAAAGGTCAGGGTCGAGGTCGAGCGAATATCCGAGAAACACCGCCTCGTACCGGCCGGAGATCACCCGCTCGATCATCGATCCACCGTCGAGCTTCCTGACGACGAGGTCGACGCCGACATCTCGCAGAGCCTGCTGGTAGAGCTCTCCCTGCTGCACGGACGCATTATCCTCGGCGGCGACGATCAGCTCCACGCGGAGTTTCTTCTTTCCCTTCGCGCGGATGCCGTCCTTCGAGACGGTCCAGCCCTTGGCGTCGAGAATGTTCCGAGCGGCAGCTGGATCGAACGGAATCGGGGGAACCGCGGGATTGAAGGCCCACTGCTCGACGGTGAACGGCCCGCTCATCACGCGTGCGCCACCGGCGTACAGGTGCCTGACCACGGAGCCTCGATCGATGGCCATCGTGAATGCGCGGCGTATCTCCGGGTCGGACAGCGGCTCGAATCGGTTGTTCCAGGCGATGAAGTTAAAGCCGAGCTCGTAGAACTGGTGGAACACGACCTTGTCGCGAAGCTCCGGGTCTCCGGAGTGCATGGTGAACTGCTCGGTCGAGATACGCATCTCGTCGATCTCGCCCCGGCCGAGGGCGCTCCACGCGATCGTCTCGTTCGGAATCACCTTGAACAGCACCGACCGGATCGGAGGCTTTTGTCCGCGATAGTCGTCGCGACGCTCGAGCAGGATCTCCGCGCCCGGGGTGCGCCTTACGAGTCGATATGGCCCGTTGCCGACGACCTTGTCGTTGAAGTCCTTCTTGAAGTCGCCCTTGCCGTACACGTGCTCGGCGATCACCGGAAAGCTGAACGCGTAGATCTGCCCCGCGGAGCGGCTCGACTCGAACACGATCTCGACCGTGGAAGCGTCGACCGCGCGCGTCTTCGAGAGATCGAGCCCCTGGAGGTAGCCTGACAGCTGTGACGACTCTTCTGCGTACTTCCTGACGCTGAAGAGCACGTCCGCGGGAGTGACCGGGGAGCCGTCCTCGAACGACGCGCGCGGGTCGAGATGGAACGTGAACGACTTCGCGTCGGGAGAGACGACCCAGCGCGTCGCGATGCCGGGTGCCGGCTGCATCTTCGAATCAACTTCGATCAGGCCGTCGAACAGATACGCCAGAACCTCCCGCTCGTACGCGGTCGACATCAGCACCGGGTTGAGCGTGTTCGGGTCGCTCTCGATGCGTCGGACCAGCCGGCCTTCGGTCTCGACCGCACTCGAGGACGTCGTCGTCGCGGTCGTCTGCGGCGGTGCGGGAGCTTCACGGCGGCAGCCCCAAAGGAGAAGCGAAAGGAGCAGCGCCGTGCCGATGCGTGCCGACGCAGTCAGAGCTCGTGGTGTCGAGAACATGGCGTCATTATAGGACGCCGCTCCGCGTTACTCGACGCCGACGGTTGCCGTGGCCACGTTGTACTGTTCGTCGACGGCCCGGACCACCACGAACTTTCCCTTCGCCGAGCTCGCGTCGATCTGGAACTCCTCGACCAGCGAGTCGCCGATCCCGTCCACCGGAGCCAGCCTCACCCACTCTTTCGCGTCGATTGCGTACTCCGCGCGGACGATCGGCGA
>JAMPYE010000335.1 GCA_023700825.1 Thermoanaerobaculia bacterium
CGATCGGAACACCCAGGTCACGGTGTCACCGGCCGTGATCGTGAGCGTCGCGGGCTCGAACTTGAAGTCGGGGCCGACGAGGACAGTCTTGTTTCCGGGCGGAGTCGTCGTGGGGGCCTCTCCCGTGTCCTCGGACGCAGGAACGAACGTCGGGTCGGTCGTGCCGTTGTCCACGACCGATCCGTACGAGAAGATCGCAACGTCGGCGCGTACGCTCAACCACGCGTCGGAGAGGTCCCGCGCCGGGTTGTTGAAGTAGTTCGCGATGCTCGCGGGTGCGACGACGCCAAGCGGCTCGATCTTCAGCGTCGCCGCCTGCCCCGCGATCGCGTTCGTCTTGTCGTAGAGAGTGAGCGTGACGTTCGCGGCGGTCGCGTTTGGATTCACGAAGCCGACATTCGACCTGAACGTTCCCTTCACGCCGGCCGTGCCGTTCGACTTGAGCTGAATGATGACGCTCTTCTTCTTTGCGGCGGAGACGTCGAGCCCCGGAACGAACTGGCCGAGCGTGCCGTCGGTCGCGACCGCGTAGATGCGCTGCGTGGCGATGAAGTTGCCGTCGGAGACGAGCCGGATCGCGCCGAGCCCGCTCGTGCCGAACAGCGACGCGACGACGTCGTCGTAAGTCACCATTGCCCGTTTCGGGATCGTGATGGCTCTGGGCGTCACTCCGGCATTCGACACGTTGCCCGCAGGAAGGAAGCTCGCGTTCACGACGATGTCCGTCGTGAACGATGGATTGAAGATTCTCGCGTCGGTTCTGAATGCGCCGACGCTGCCGGCGACGGAAAGATAGACCTCGCTGGCGCGCGCCGTGCCGGAGACGAGGATCGCTGCCGCGATCAACAAAGAACTGAAGCTCGAACGAAGCATGACTGATCTCCCTGGGGGCGGAAGCCCGCGAGCACCTCGCCGGCGGGGACGAGGCTGCGAATGTTTTGGATGAATTCATTATCGGCCGGGGACTTCGAGAGAGCGAGTTGCTGCGGGCGACAATTCGGTGAACTGTCCAATCGCGCCCGACACGCCGATTTTGTCCTATACTCGCCGCATCCCTTGACAGTCGCAGCTGGTACCCGCCTCGGTCCTTACGAAATCGTCGCGCCTCTCGGCGCCGGCGGAATGGGCGAGGTGTTCCGCGGGCGCGACACGCGCCTGGGCCGCGACGTCGCGATCAAGATCCTCCCCGACGGCTTCGCGCAGAACGAGCAGTTCCGCGCGCGCTTCGAGCGCGAAGCGAAGACGATCTCGTCTCTGAACCATCCGAACATCTGCACGCTCTTCGACGTGGGCCACGAAGAAGGGACGCACTTCCTCGTGATGGAGCTGATCGAAGGCGAGTCGCTCGCCGACCGCCTCCAGAAAGGCCCGCTCCCGCTCGACCAGGTGCTCCGCTACGGCTCGCAGGTCGCCGACGCGCTCGAGCGCGCCCACAAGCAGGGGATCGTGCACCGCGATCTCAAGCCCGGGAACGTCATGATCACGAAGACGGGGGCGAAGCTGCTCGACTTCGGGCTCGCGCGTCCGGCGTCGGAGTCGGCAGTCGTCCACGGGATGACCGAGATGCCGACGCAGGCGAGGCCACTCACACAGGAAGGGACGATCCTCGGCACATTTCAGTACATGGCACCCGAGCAGCTCGAAGGGCAGGAAGCCGATGCGCGGACCGACATCTTCTCGTTAGGCGCACTGCTCTACGAGATGGCGACGGGGAAACGCGCATTCGAAGGCTCCAACCGCACGAGCCTCATCGCCGCGATCGTGTCGTCGCATCCGGCGCCGATCTCGTCGGTTGCGCCGATGGCGCCTCCCGCACTCGACCACATCGTGAAGAAGTGCCTCGAGAAGGATCCCGACGACCGCTGGCAGTCGGCGCACGACGTCGCGAGCGAGCTTCGTTGGCTGAGCGAGGCAGGGTCGCAGGCGGGTGTCGCGACGACGGTGACGATCCGCCGCAAGACGCGCGAACGCCTCGCGTGGGGCGCGAACCTCCTGACGGCGCTGCTCGCCATAGCCGGAACGTGGGCGTATCTCGACAGGCCGCGGCCGCCGCTCCCTCCGATCGAGACCGCCGTGATCCCTCCGAAGGACTTGAGGGTCGCGATCAACGGCGGGTTCGCGATCGCTCCCGACACGAGCGGCCTCGTCGTCGTCATGAACGACGTCCGCCTCGGGAACTCGCTCTGGCTGCGCCGGATGGACTCGGCACAGTTCCGGCCGCTCCCCGGCACCGAGGATGCCAGTCATCCGTTCTGGTCTCCCGACTCGCGCCAGATCGCCTTCTTCGCAAACGGGAAGCTCAAAGCGATCGACGCCGCCGGAGGGAACGTCCGGGTGATCTGCGACGCGCCGGCCGGACGCGGCGGCTCGTGGGGAGCGGCGGGCTCGATCATCCTCGCGCAATCGGGAATCAGCCCTCTCGTACGCGTCCCCGCGGAGGGAGGCGCGCCGCAGCCACTGTCGAAGCTCGACCCGGGCGAGACGAGTCATCGCTGGCCGTATTTCCTTCCCGACGGCAAGCGGTTCATCTTTGTCTCGTTCCTCGCGTCCGGGACGGATTCCGCAGTCTCGAAGGTCTTCCAGTCGTCACTCGACGAGCCGGAGAAGGTCACCGCGATCACCACGGCGAACACCTCGGCGGCATTCGTGCCGGGCGGCTATCTCCTGTTCGGGCGAGACAACGTGCTCTACGCGCAGCGATACGATCCCGACAGCGAGCGCGTCGAGGGCGAGCCTACGCCGCTGACCGATCGCATCGCCGTCACCGACCGTTTCCTTGCGCTCTTCACGGTGGCGAACGACGGGACGCTCGTGCTCCAGCGCGGGGCCGGTTTCCAGTTGACCCAGCTCGCATGGGTCGATCGAAGCGGCCGTCCCGGCGGAACCGTCGCGCCTCCCGGGCTCTACTTCTGCCCGACGCTGTCTCACGATCAGAAGCGCGTCGCGGTCGACGTCTCGAGCGCCCTCGACGGTCAGGGTGACATCTGGGTCTTCGACCTCGAGCGGAACGTCTCCGACCGGCTGACGTTCGACAAGGCCAACGAGTCGTCGCCGCTCTGGACTCCCGACGACAAGAAGATCGTCTACTACACGGCGAAGCTCGGGACCGGGAACGCCTGGCAGATCGCGTCGGGAGGAACCGGGCAACCCGAGCAGCTGGTCACGGACGATCGCGACAAGCGCCCGACCAGCCTCTCGCGCGACGGCCGCTGGATCGTCTTCAACTCCGCAGGCACCGGCGTCACCGCGAACACAGACATCTGGATCTGGTCGGCGGACGAGAAGAAGGTGCGCGCGTGGCTCGCGACGCCGTTCGTCGAGCAGTGCGCGCAGCTCTCGCCCGACGCGAAGTGGATCGCCTACCAGTCGGACGAGACGGGGCGCCACGAGGTGTACGTGCGCGCGTTTCCCGACGGCGAGAAGAAATGGCGCATCTCGAGCGACGGCGGGATGATGCCGGCGTGGCGCGGCGACGGCCGCGAGCTCTACTACGTCTCTCTCGATCGGAAGATGATGGCCGTCGCCGTGACTCCGGAGACGGATTTCGCGGCCGCAGCGCCCGTTCCCCTCTTCGACGCTCCGGTGAGGCCTCATCCGACGCGCCAGTACGACGTCAGCCCCGACGGGCAGCGCTTTCTCCTGAACCGCATGGTCGAGAGCGACCTGATCGAGCCGATCGCGATCGTCCAGAACTGGCAATCGCGCGTCGGCGGGAAGTAGGAGCGAAACGCCATGACTCTTGCAGCGGGAAGCCGCCTTGGCCCTTACGAGATCGTCGCGCCGTTAGGCGCCGGCGGGATGGGCGAGGTGTTTCGCGGCCGCGACACGCGCCTCGGGCGCGACGTCGCGATCAAGGTGCTGCCTCCCGGCTTTGCGCAGAACGAGCAGTTCCGCGCCCGCTTCGAGCGCGAAGCGAAGACGATCTCGTCTCTGAACCATCCGAACATCTGCACGCTGTTCGACGTGGGCCACGAGGAGGGGACGCATTTCCTCGTCATGGAGCTCATCGAAGGCGAGTCGCTCGCCGACCGGATCCAGAAAGGGCCGCTGCCTCTCGACCAGGTGCTCCGCTACGGCTCGCAGGTCGCCGACGCGCTCGAGCGGGCGCACAAGCAGGGGATCGTCCATCGCGACCTGAAACCGGGCAACGTGATGATCACGAAGACGGGAGCGAAGCTGCTCGACTTCGGGCTCGCGCGGCCGGCGTCGGAGTCGGCGGTCGTGCACGGCATGACCGAGATGCCGACGCAGGCGAGGCCGCTCACGCAGGAAGGGACGATCCTCGGGACGTTCCAGTACATGGCGCCCGAGCAGCTCGAAGGGCAGGAGGCCGACGCCCGGACCGACATCTTCTCGTTAGGCGCACTGCTCTACGAGATGGCGACGGGGAAACGCGCGTTCGAGGGCTCCAACCGAACGAGCCTCATCGCCGCGATCGTATCGTCGCATCCCGCGCCGATCTCGGCAGTCGCCCCGATGGCGCCTCCCGCGCTCGACCACATCGTCAAGAAGTGCCTCGAGAAGGATCCCGACGACCGCTGGCAGTCGGCGCATGACGTCGCGAGCGAGCTGCGATGGCTCAGTGAGGCGGGCTCGCAGGCGGGCGTTGCGACGACGGTGACGATCCGTCGCAAGACGCGCGAGAAGCTGGCGTGGGGAATCGCGGCGCTGTTCGCGGTGGTCGCGACACTCGTCCTCGGCTGGATGATCGCGCGGACGAAGAGCACGGGCCCCAAGCGCCCGTTCCACGCGTCGGTCGCCTACCCGCCGGACGTCGATTCGGTTCGTATCGTCCTGGGGGCGATTGCGCTCTCTCCCGACGGAACGAAGCTCGCGACGCTGGTCAATCGAAAAGGGGCGCGGTTCATCTCCGTCTATGAATTCGCGACGGGGAAGGCGACGGTACTGGAGAGCACGCAGGACGGATCGTTTCCCTTCTGGTCGCCCGACAGTCGCCTGATCGGCTTCTTCGCCGGCGGGAAGCTGCGGCGCGTCGACGCGGCCGGGGGGGCGGCCCAGACGCTCACCGAGGCCCATGAAGGTCGCGGCGGAACGTGGAACAGTCAGGGCGTGATCGTCTTCGCCCCCGACATCCGCGGACCCCTCATGAAAGTTCCGGAGAACGGCGGAGCGGCCACTCCGGTCACGAAGCCTTCCGGAGACGGCATAACACACCGGAATCCTTTCTTCCTCCCCGACGGGAAGCGCTTCCTCTTCATCGAGCGGCACAGCCGGAACGAGCCGTCCGGCCGCCTCATGGCGGGCTCGATCGACGGCGGCCCGGCGAAGCAGGTTCTCGAGAATGCCACGAACGTGCAGTTCGCCGAAGGAAGGCTGCTCTTCGCTCGCGACAGAACGCTGCTCGCTCAGCGGTTCGATCCCGACAGTCTCGCGC
>JAMPYE010000336.1 GCA_023700825.1 Thermoanaerobaculia bacterium
CGCGAGGATCTCATCGCGCGGATCTCGGGCGACGAGTTCGTCGTGCTCGTCCGCGACGCGGATGCAGAGGATGCCGCGCTCGCCGTCGGCCACAAGCTTCTCGCATCGCTCGAGCAGCCGATCGAGTTCGCGGCCCACAGGTTCGTGCTCGAGGCGAGCATCGGCGTGGCGCGCTTCCCTCGCGATGGCCATACGCAGGATGAACTTCTGCTTGCTTCCGACCGCGCGATGTACCTCGCGAAGAAATCGGGAGGCCGTCGGATCGAGCTCGCGCAGTCGCGCCACATCACGGGCATTCACCTCGCCGGCCCGGTGCCGGTTGCCGGCAGCGCGGCAGGAACGTAGCTTCAACCAGGGAGAGAAAGACGACGCCATGCAATCCGACGGACAGAGCAGAGGGAAGATTACCGCCGCATTCGGTACCGCCCGGGTCGAGATCCGGGAGCTCACGCCGCGCGAGTGCATCGTCACCCACTCTGCCCAGATTCGAGTCGGAACCACCGGCAGTCTCGTGCTGCGCAACGGCAGCGAGCTCCTGTCAGTTCGCGCTTCGGTGGTCCGGAGCAGCCTGCTCGCGCCGTCGCTCGAAGGGATGGTCTACCGCTCGATCCTCCGGGTAGACGCAGGCGACAGCCTGCGGATCAGACAGATCATTCCTCCCGCCTCCGACGAGACGCTCGCCGTCTAAGGGAGTTCGTCGCGCGAGGCCGGCGCGGCCGCGACCGCTTCACGAAGGCGTACCGGCGTCAGCCTAGGGGGCCGCTCGTCGGCCTCGAGCAGCCATACGTTTCGCTCATCGAAGTGACGAAGCAGCGTCTCGTTGATTTCCGGGTGCGCCTCGCGAGCCCACACAACTTCCGACGCGTCGACGTCGGCAGCGTTGTACACCCACTCGAAGTGAAGGAAGTGGTCGGCCGAGTAGCGAACCACGACCAGATCGCGTCCTGGTAGTGTCTCGAGATATCGAGTGATTTTCTCGCGCGCCACCGAGCCTTCGAATGGCCCGAGGTAGCGATCCGGGATCATCGCGACGGTCGCCGCGAGAGATGAGAGCGGCAGCACGACGAATCCAAGGATGAGTGATGTGACGAGCCGGGAGCGCCGCCACCGTGCGCGAAGCGCCCTGATTGAAGAGACCACCAGCAGCACCGCCAGGCAGACTCCCGGCGCCACGTACTGCGCCTGCATCCAGAGCGCGATCGAACACCCGGCGACGAACACTGCGAACCACAGGGCGGCGCTTCTCACCCGTTTCGAGCGAGTGACGGCCCACGGCAGCCCGGCCAGCACGAGCGCACCGATCCACAAGAGCCTGGGGGGGCGTCCGGGCCGCAGCGCGAACGGCGCTTCGAACGCTTGCTCGGCGAGCATCGCCAGCTTGACGCCGAACGCGACGAGTCGTCCCCGGGCGGTAGACTGAAGCTGATAGGCCGCGAGCTCCGATCCCGTGTGGTAGCGGCGCATGACGTCGTGGCGGTAGACCGGGACGGGCGCAGCCTCTCCGCCGACGAAGTAGGGCGTCGGCGCGTACTGCAGGCCGTACGCACGATGCGGCATCACCAGCGGATCCCCCGTGACACGCGCGTTGTAGAACGCAACGAATCCCAGCGTGAGCGTGCCGAGCAAGATCATCGGCAGCAGCGCGAGATGCCGTCGCGGCGACCAGCCGCGCGATCGCACGCGAGACCGGATCAGCGCCCCGAGGACGACGACGGACAGCACGAAGCCCTCGAACGGCCGGCTGTTCGCAAGTAGAAACAGCCCGACGCCGCCCAGCACCGACGCGAGCGAGTCGTCCGATCGGCGCAACCGTCCCGCCGAACCCGCGAGGAGCGCTCCCCCGAGGACCGCCACCGACCCGCCCCAATACGACTGGCTCCATTCGAACATCACCGGGTGGATCGCGACGAGTATGCCTCCGAGGAACGCCCATCGTCTCGGCACGAACGCGAGGAGCATCCACGCGACCGCGGCGCATGCGAGCGCATACGCGAGCCAGGCTCCCGCGATCGGCATGCCGGTGACGACCCACCCGAGCGCCAGGAAGAGGCCGGGCGCAGGCGCGTAACGCGACATGTACGTCGGTTGCTGCAGCACGTGAAACGTCTCGAGCGACTGCCACGCCGGATGCACAGGGTTCGCCAGCCTGCCATGTCGAAAGGTGTCCGCCGCGAGCAGATGGCTGAACTCGTCGTGAATGCGCGGGACCGGCATGAAGACCCGGAGCGAGACGCCCGCCGCGAGTGCAAGCGTCACGAGAAACAGCACGGTCAGTCCTGCCCTCGGGCGCGCCACGAACGGGGCCGAGAGCCGGCGCACGGCAGGCGCGACGCGATTCCCGATCGGGGGCATCGCCAGCGCGACTGCGACGAGCACGAGAAGGAACGGCAGCTGGCGAATCATCGGCCCGCTTACTTTACCCGAATCGCCGCATGTCTCCCGATTGCTCCGCCCTTTGCCGAGTCGAGCGTCCGCCTTCAGGAATGTCTTCTCTCCCGACAGGGCGGCTATCATCACAACGCGATGAACCTCCTGCTGCTCGAACCGGCCGACATCGTTTCGCCATCGACGGCCGTCGTGAGCGGTCGGCGGGCTGCGCATGTCTCCGCCGTCCTGCGATCGAAGGCCGGTGACACGCTCACCGTGGGTCTGCTCGGCGGGAAAATCGGAGTCGGGATCGTCGGCGCGATCGACGACCGCAGGCTGTCGCTGGAGCTCGCGCTGGACCGGGACCCGCCTCCTCCCCTGCCGGTCGTGCTCGTTCTCGCACTGCCGCGCCCGAAGGTGCTGAATCGAGTGATCGCGTCGGTGACGTCGCTCGGAGTGAAGCGAATCGTCCTCGTCAACGCGTGGCGTGTGGAGAAGAGCTACTGGAAGAGCCCGCGACTCGATCCCACGAATCTGCGGGAGCAGGCGATCGCCGGGCTCGAGCAGGCGCGCGACACCGTGCTCCCGACGATCGAGCTCCAGCGGCTCTTTCGACCCTTCGTCGAAGCTGAGCTCCCGTCGCTGTCCGAGGGAACTCTGCGCCTTGTCGCGCACCCCGGCGCGCAGGCGCCGCTCCCCGAAAACGTCGACGGGCCCGTGACTCTCGTCATCGGGCCCGAAGGGGGCTGGATCGTTCCTGAGATCGAGAGCCTCGAGCGGGCGGGCTTCGTTCCCGTCAGCCTGGGACCGCGCATTCTCCGCGTGGAGACCGCGGTGGCCGCCGTTCTTTCGAGGCTGTTCTAGCTCATCGGCCAGAGGCGGGTGAGATAGTCGGAGAAGGTCAGCAGGAACAGGATTCCGACGAACACGATGCTGCCGACGAGGATCGCGGCGGTGATCTTCGGGCTGTGGATCACGTGCATGAAGAACAGCACGACGACGGTCGCCTTGAGCGTGGCGATCCCGAAGGCGATCGGCACGTTCCAGGCGCCAAAATCCTGATACGCCACCGCGACGGTGATGATCGTCAGCACCATCAGCGCGGCGAAAATGAAGAAGTAGGTTCCCAGAGACGTGACGTGATGCGGGAAGTCGTCCTTGTCGTATGCCTCGTTGCTCATGCGTGCTCCGGTCTCAGTGCTTGCTCGCTGGATCGATGAGATACAGCATCGGGAAGAGGAAGATCCAGACGATGTCGACGAAATGCCAGTAGAGGCCGCTGACTTCGACCGGCACGTAGTACTCCGACGAGAAGTCGTTCCGCGTCGCCCGGCGCAGGATGTAGAGGAAGATCCCGATGCCGATGATCATGTGGAACGCGTGCAGCCCGGTCATGCAGAAGTAGAGGATGTAGAACATGTGGGCGCCGCGCGCGAGCTCCGGCGCGCCATCCCAGTGGAAGTTCTGGCCGGGGAAGAGATGGTGCACGAAGTGCTCGTTGTACTCGATCCCCTTGATCACGAGGAATGCCGCGCCGCAGAGCAGCGTGAGTACGAGCATCACGACAAGCGCCTTCCGTTTGTTCGTCTGCGCGAAGTAGACGCCAAGGGCGACGGTCAGCGAACTGGCGATCAGCACGATGGTGTTCGTCAGGCCGAGCTTGATGTTCTGGTGATGGCTCGCCGCGATGAACCCCGCGTGAAACGACGGGTCGAGCGAGCCCGACCGGAACAGTGCGTAGGTGAAGAAAAGAGGCGCGAAGAACAGGATCTCGGTCACGAGGAAGAACCACATGCCGAGCGTGCCGGTGGCATGCTGCTGGTTCATGTCCTCGAAGTGGGACCGAAGCGCCGGATGCGCGTTAGCGGCACGTTCAGACATTCTTGTCAGCCTCCCTGGCCCAGGCCTTCTCGTCGTAGGCCTCCCACGTCACGACCGGGATCGACTCGAAGTTGTGCGTCGTCGGCGGTGACGGGGTGTGCCACTCGAGCCCCGACGCACCCCACGGGTTCGCGGGCGCCTTTGGCGCGTACTTGAGCGACCAGATGAAGTAGAAGAGCGGAAGCATGTAGCCAACGCCGAGCACCGTCGCGCCCGCGGTCGACATCACGTTGAGCACCTGGAACTCGGGGACGTACGCGTGATAGCGCCGGGGCATACCGAGGTATCCGAGCAGGAACTGAGGGAAGAAGGTCAGGTTGAACCCGACGAAGACGAGCAACGCCGAGAGGCGCGCCCACCACTCGGGATACATCTTTCCCGTCATCTTCGGCCACCAGTAATGAATGCCCGCGAAGTACGCCATGATCACCGATCCGACCATGACGTAATGGAAATGCGCTACGACGAAATAGGTGTCGTGGACGTGGATGTCGACCCCCAGAGTCGCTAGGAAGAGCCCCGTGAGCCCGCCGATGAGGAACATCCCGATAAAGCCGAGCGCGTAGAGCATCGGCGCCTCGTACGACACCGAGCCCTTGTAGAGCGTAGACGTCCAGTTGAACGTCTTGATCGCCGAAGGGACGGCGACGAACATCGTCAGGAACGAGAAGACCATCGCGGAGTAGACCGAGATGCCCGCGACGAACATGTGGTGCGCCCAGATGAGGAAGCCGAGGAACGAGATCGCCAGCGACGAGAAGGCGACGAACTTGTAGCCGAAGATCTTCCTGCGGCTGAAAGCGGCGATGACCTCAGAGATCACGCCCATGGCTGGCAGGATCATGATGTAGACCGCCGGGTGGGAGTAGAACCAGAAGAGGTGCTGGAAGAGGATCGGGTCGCCGCCGAGGGCCGGGTTGAAGATGCCGACCTGCCAGAGGCGCTCGACAGCGATCAGCAGCAGCGCGATGCCGAGAACCGGCGTCGCCAGCAGCTGGATCAGGCTCGTCCCGTAGAGAGCCCAGACCATCAGAGGCAACCGGAACCAGGTGAGCCCCGGGGCGCGCATCTTGTGGATCGTGACGATGAAATTCAGCCCGGTAAGAATCGACGAGAACCCCGCGACGAACCCGGCGAGCAC
>JAMPYE010000337.1 GCA_023700825.1 Thermoanaerobaculia bacterium
CCGTGCAACTTCTCCAAGGCACTCTGGGGAATGTCGGCGTATCTGATCGCGGAGAAGGGTGCTACGGCAGCGCAGGTCAAAGAAGCCGCGCACGAGTGGATTCGCTTCGTGAATCCGAAGGGCTTTAGCGGAGACGCCTGCTTCACCGGCGGCTGCAGCAGGCCGTTCGCGGAAAACGGATGCGGGGGGATGAACGAGGACGATGTCCAGTTCTGACGACGCGTTGTCCTTTTCAGACCTTCCACCCGCCGAGCGGGCGAAGGTCCCGGACGACGGAGGCAACGAGGAATGAAGATGGTCAACGATCGATTCGACAACTTCGCATTCACCAGGCTTCGCGCGCTGGTGGAAGCCCACCGCGCGCGGTGGGGGATCTCCCCGAAGACGACCGTGGATGATGATGGACGCAGCCGTCTCGCGCTACGCCTGAGCCTGTGGGGTCGCCATGCGCACGCGACCCATCTTCCCGAGGCTCGCTGTTTCGAGTGCCGGCTCGCGAGCGGAGACCTGATGAAGGTCGCCGGAGCGATCGTCGGCGACGGCTGTTTCCAGCGTGCCATCCACGCCGTACCTTGTTGCATTCGAGCCGAGGCAGAAGCTACCCCCGACCGTCGGGGATTGGTCAACGTGGAGATCGCTCTCGCGGAGTCTGCGGATCGAGATGGGCGACGGACATACTGTGATGGAAACTGCATTCCGGACATCACCGCGCGGTTGCGGGCGCTTGGAGCAAAGCAGGTGGATTCATGAGCATCACTCCGCAGTTTACGTTTCGATTCGCGTTGATCCTCGTCCTGGCTCTCGCCACAGGCTGCACGACACTTCGATCAGCACATCAAGGGCTGCACGCGATGCCGGGCGACGAACCGCTGTACACGGAAATCACAGGTGCGGGTGAGCACACGATCGTGTTCCTTCCCGGTCTCCTCGGCTCGACGAGCTACTGGAAGGCTGCGAAGCTCGACACCCTTGGCACGGAGGCTCGTCTTGTTTATCTCGACGAGCTCGGCTTCGGCCGATCACCCTGGCCTTCCGTCGACTACACGCTTGACGATCATCTCGGGGCGATCCGCCGGACACTCGTCGCGCAGGGAGCGACGCATCGCGTCACGATCGTCGCGCACTCGTTCGGGACGATCCTTGCCGCGTACTACGCGGAGCGCTATCCAGACGAAGTCGAGGCGCTCTATCTGTTTGGGACGCCCGCGTACTCGGATGAGGCCGAGGCAACGCGGCATGTCGGCGAGATGTCGGGCCTGGCAGGCCTCCTCGTAAGAAGCAGGCCTCTCGCGCGCATCGTCTGCGCCGTGCATAACGGATTGATGCCGCTCTCCTCGAGACTCGCTCCGTACATGCGCACGGACCTGCCTCCCGAGGTTGCGCGCGACGGCGCACTTCATTTCTGGCCGTCTCTAGTGGGGAGCGTGTACAACGTGATTCTCACGAAACCGATCGAGACGCCGTTACGGCTCCTCGGTGCAAAGGTCACGTTCGTACACGGAAAACCGGACACTGTCACGGACATCGAGCGTGTGCGCTCGCTGGCGACGAAGATTCAGGCGAGATTGATCGTCACCGATGACGTGCATGCATCGTACTGGAAGGACGCTCGCTCCGTCCTCGATTCCGCGAGGTCTGACAAAGCAGGGCGAACCGACCAGAGGGTGCCATGACTTCGAGATCTAGAAGTTGCGATTCGCGGATTGGAACCGTCAGGTTTCTCGTCCTGTTACTCCTCGTCACTTCGTCCACCGCAGCGGTTCGAGGAGGAGAGGGCGACGGCGCAGGTGACGTGAAGCGTGTAATTCTTCAGCATGCAGAGGGAGTCGAGCAAGGCAATCTCGCGCTGCTCGACTCGATTTGGGCGCATGACAAGGGCGCCCCCGTCTTCGAAGGCGATCGTGCGTATTTTGGCTGGGAGGAGTATCGCGATCGAGAGCTCAAACCCAGACTTAAGAGGATGAGAAACGTGAAGTACAGACTCAGCGACATCAATCCCAATGTCGAAGGAAGGATCGCGTGGGTGACGTTTCAGTACTCGGTTTCGGCCGACTTCAAGGGGCGGCGGAGTCACGTCGACGAGAAAGGACTGGGAACCGCGATACTCGAGCGGCGGGAGGATGGATGGAAGATCGTTCATTGGCACGCGAGCGTTCCCTGAACTGGTTCGACGGAACGGAACGACTGATTGTTCGCGGAACAACAACGCGTTGCCGCTCCCCACAGATGAAGGATGCCATCGGCGAAACTCCGAGCGCGGGATTCGCCGTCCTGCTGTCACCCATCATTGCCTCCGGCAGGTGCGCATCTGCTATATGCAGCCGACGGATCGAGGAGAGCGTGAAGCTGATTGCGAACGGCCTCGACTTGGTCGAGCGGGTGCTTCGCGGCATCGAGCGGTGGGCGGAACGGACGGGGAACAGCCACGGAATAAAGATCACCCACGAATCCCTCGACATGGTGGTTGAGTGTCAGGCTGGAGGCGCGACGTGGGGTGGGCGAAGATGGAGAAGCAGACCGCTTCCGACGCAGATGGTCAGCGGAACGAGTGTAGCTGGCTCGTCGGCTTCCAGGAGGCAATATGCGATTGATGGCGTGTGCGGTCACCTGCTTCTTCGGTACCAAAGTCACCTTCGTACACGGAGAACTGGACACGGTCACGGAGATCGAGCGTGTGCGCTCGCTGGCGACGGAGATTCAGGCGAGATTGATCGTCACCGACGACGTGCATGCCTCGTACTGGAAGGACGCACTCTCCGTCGTTGATTCTGCGGAGTCTGACAAATAAAGACGAACGGAACATCGAGGCGATTGATGAAGCAACTCCTGGCTGCACTGGCGTTTCTCTCACTCTCTCTGTCGTCAGCCTTCGCCACGAACGAACCCGCTCGAGCGTTGATCCCACATCAGCCGACGACCGATGAGGTGTTGGCGCAGCCGCGGGACGGCACGCGCCTGCTGCTCCAGTCCGGCGTGTTTGACCCGACGAGAGAGCGTCTCGACTTCGCGGCCGTCGGGCTCTCTGGAGCGCGTGGCCTCGAGGAATCCTCTACTCCGCCAGCCCCGACCTCCGAGTTCGCAATCGTGCAGTTCCAGCCGGGACACCAACTAACCGACTCAGAGCGCGAGCGACTTGGTGTGCAGTTTTTCGGCTACTTCCCCGACAACGCGTTCCTGGTTCGACTCGATGCCGCTGCGAGAGCACGGCTTGCCGAACATCCTGATGTTCGCTGGATCGGTGATTACGAGCCTGGATTCAAAGTCTCGCCTCGACTTTGGCCTGGAGTGAAGGAGCTAAACGGCGAGCTCGTCGTTCACGTTTTTCCCGGTGTTTCGTTGGAGGCCGTCTACGCCAATCTATCCGCACGCTTTCCCGGCCTCCTGCGAACGTCGACCCTCGACGACTCGATCAGTCCGAATCAGCGGATCGCCGTTCCCCATCAGATTCGGGATGCATTCGTCGTTGAGGCCTCACAGATTGAGGGACTCCGCTGGATCGAGCCTTACGATGAGCCTTACCTGCACAACATCGACTCGTCGGGCCCCATCCAGGGAAACCTGGCGGGCGATGCCGGACGAGCAATGTTCGCCCGTGGCATCACCGGCACGGGCCAGATCGCCGCGGTTGCGGATTCCGGGCTCGACTCGGACATGTGCTTCTTTCGCAGTTTGAACGGTGTCGATGCGGTGACTCTCGCCACCGACACGCCGGACGGCTCGCCCGGTACCCTCTTCCCGAATCGGAAGCTCATCGGCTATTGGGTGCAACCGGGAGCCGACGCATATGACGACGACGCGATTTGCTCCGAGACGCCGACGGGCTTCCACGGCACGCACACCAGCGGGACGGTTGCCGGAGACAACCCACTGACGCCTTCTACGCCATCGAGTCCTGGCATCGACATCGGTGACGGCATGGCGCCCAACGCGCATTTGCTCTTCCAGGACATCGGCAACTCGGCCGGTTGTCTGGCGGGACTCCAGAACCGAGTCGCGATGTATGCGCAGGCGCTCGCCGGTGGAGCGCGCGTTCACTCCAACTCCTACGGCTCCGATTCGCGCGGAACCTACTCGTCCGTCGATCAGGAGACCGACCGGTTTCTGTTCGACCACGATGAGATGGCGATCGTCTTTTCGGCCGGGAACTCCGGGCCAGGCCCCAAGACGGTCGGCTCGCCCGGTGTCTCGAAGAACGTCATTACCGTCGGGGCGCTCGGTCACGGCGACCTCACGACAGTGGCTCGATTCTCGAGCCGTGGCCCGACGCAGGATGGAAGAATCAAGCCGGACATCGTTGCTCCGGGCACGGATATCAACTCCGCATCGGGAACTGTCACCCAAGGTGACGAGAACTGCGGCGTTTCGACGAAGTCCGGAACATCGATGGCCGCCCCCACCACCGCCGGCGCTGCCGTCCTCCTTCGACAGTATTTCTCGGACGGCTTCTACCCGACCGGAATGCGAAATCCTGCCGACGAGTGGAACGCGAACGCTGCGCTCGTCAAAGCCACGCTCTTGAATGGGACTCTCGCCCTTCCGGCGGGTCGCACGTTTGGCGATTTCACCTATGGATGGGGACGAGTATTCCTCGACAACAATCTCCATTTCCCGGGCGACGCCCGCAAGCTGCGAGCTTGGAGCGTGGCGAACGCACAGGGTCTGAAGACCGGAGAGATCAGCGAATTCACGGTCGCCGTGAAAGCTGGCCGCGAGTTCCGCGTGACGCTGGTCTGGTCCGACCCCGAGGGATCGATGGGAGCAGCAGTCGCACTCGTCAACGACCTCGATCTCTCCGTGACCGACTCGACCGGCGCGACGTTTCCCGGAAACTCCTTCAACACGACGGGAAACTCGGTTACGGGCACCACCGCAGATCGCACGAACAATGTCGAGCAGGTTCGCCTCACGGCGCCCGCCGAGGGAACGTGGACGATCCGCGTCGCCGGGACGAACATCCCCGGCAACGGTCGCAGCTCGACGAACCGTCAGGGCTACGCTCTCGTCGTCTCCGCCGCCGCGTGCGACTCGGTGGTGACCGCGGCGCCCACCAGCCTCTCCGGCTCGAGCAACGCCACGATGGGAGTCGACCTCACCTTCACTCCCGCGGCTGGATCGAAAGCGACGCAGGTCTATCGCGCGACTGGAACCTGCTCGTCGCCGGCCGGCGACTTTCAATACATCGGCCGCTCGTCGGGCGCCTCGTTCACCGATCCTCGCGCCCAGGGCGGCCTAACGTATTCCTACAAGCTCCGCGGCGTCGACGACTGCGGCGAAGGGCCCGTCTCTTCCTGCGTGACGGTAAAGCCGATGGGTCTCTGTGACATCGCTCCCACGTTTTCGGGGCTGGCCAGCGCAACCGCGAATGCGAATAACTGCCAGATC
>JAMPYE010000338.1 GCA_023700825.1 Thermoanaerobaculia bacterium
CACCAGGCGGGGATCATCCACCGCGACGTCAAGCCGGCGAACGTCATGCTCACGACGAAAGGCGGGGTGAAGATCGTCGACTTCGGCGTGGCGAAGCTCGCCGGGGTCACGATGACACGAGGGGGAAGCTCGCCCGGGACGCTCGCGTACATGGCGCCGGAACAGATCCGCGGCGAGCCGGTCACTCCGGCCACGGACCTGTGGGCGTTAGGCGCAGTTTTCTACGAGATGATGACCGGCTCGCGGCCGTTCCGGGGCGAATACGAACAAGCGGTCGCGTACACGATTCTCAACGAGCCTCCCGCGCCGCTCGATCAGACCTTGCCGAAGCGGCCACCCTTGCTGGACTCGGTCGTGACGAAGGCGCTGTCGAAAGATTCGAAGGCTCGGTATCAAACGGCCGAGGCGTTCATCGAGGGGCTGGAGACGGTGACCGGCGTACGGGCGGCTGTTGCCGCGAGGCCGGCGCGCACCGCGAGGCCGTTCACACTGCTCGCCGCTGTTTTCGCCGTCCTCATCGCGTCGGCCGCACTCTTGTACTTCTGGAAGGGAAGGGCTCCGGTGACGGGAGGCGAAGTGCGTCCAGCTTCGAGCGTTTCATCTGCCGCGCCGGCTTCCGCGGTCGCGACGCCGCTGAGCGCCGTTGCGGTACTGCCGTTCACGTCGATCTCCGGAGCGGAGGACGAGTACCTGGCTGAAGGGATGCAGGAGGCGGTCATCGTCGAGCTCGGACGAATCGAGCAGCTCCGCGTGGTTTCGCGAACGTCGGCCAGCGCGTTCAGGAAGACCGACAAGAGCGCGACGGAGATCGCGAAGGCGCTCGGCGTCGACGAGCTGGTCGAAGGCTCGGTGCAGCGCACCGGCGATCGCGTCCGCGTCCAACTGAAGCTCGTGCGGACGGTCCCGGAAGAGAAGCAGATCTGGGCCGAGACCTACGACCGCCAGCTCAGCGACGTCTTCGCGCTCTACGGCGAGCTCGCTGCGGCGGTCGCGTCGCGGGTCGATCCCCGCCTCGCCGGCAACCCGAACGTTGCGACGGCGAAGCCGGTCCGCAGAGTCAATCCTGAGATCTACAGGTTGTACCTCAAAGGGAAGTTCCAGATTCAGAAAGGAACGGAGGAGGACTTCAAGCGAGGCATTGCCTACCTCAGGGAAGCCAGCGAGATCGATCCGTCCGATGCTCTTCCCTACGCCGGCATTGCCATCGCATATGCGCTGTTCGCGCACAGCCCGGCAGGGTCCTCGGAAGTGCTCGGGATCGGGGAAGCGGCTGCGCGCAAGGCGGTCTCGCTCGATCCGGAACTGGCTGAAGGTCATGCCGCTCTCGCGTTGCTCAAGCAGTACAACAGCTGGGACTGGAAAGGGCTCGAACAGGATTTCCTCAAAGCTCTCGAACTGAACCCGACGGACGCCGAGCTTCGAAGGCACTACGCGTGGTTCCTGATGTGCCACAAGCGGGGAGACGAAGCGCTCGTCCAGATGAGGCGGTCCCGCCAGGACGATCCCATGGGAGGGATCTTCTACTCCGACACCGGGTGGATTCTCTACATCCTGGGACGCGACGACGAGGCGCTCATCGAGGCGCGCCGGGGAGTGGAGCTCGATCCGGAGAACGTCAACAACCTGATGGTGCTCGGCCTCGTCTGCCTCCGGAAGGGCATGCCCGACGAGGCGATTGAGCACCACAGGAAAGTCATGAAGCTCGACCCGAACGGGAAGTGGATGCTCGCCTATTCGCTCGGAATCACCGGGCGGAAGGCCGAGGCGCAGAAGTTGATCGATGCGATGCTTCGCGGACAGGACGCGGAATCAGCGTTCGGGCTCGGCTGGGCATACATCGCGCGGGGCGACAGGGACGAGGCGTTGCGCTGGCTCGAGATTTCGCGGCAGAGACACGCAGTGTGGGTGCCGTGGGTCGGTGTCGATCCGGAGTTCGCGTCGCTTCGTGGCGATCCACGGTTCACGGCCATTCTCACGAAGATCGGCGTGCCGGACGTCGAGCCGGGATTTGGCGTGCCGAAGACGTAACCGTGAGGCCCGGGGGGCCGCGCTCTGGCAAACCATACGCGCTTCAGGCCGAACGGCTCAGAATCGCGCGCCTAACGAGATCGTGAACGACCTGGATTGCTGGTATGCCTCCGGCCGGAGAGCTTCGCCGAACGTCGGACTCCGGGCGTAATTCACGCCTACTACCGGCTTCTCGTGAAACGGGTCGAATGGCTGAAGGCTCGGATCGGTGTACGCCGTGAGAACGCCTTTGTCGATGTATCCCGGATCGTTCGTGGCGATCTCCTGGTTGTCGAAGACGTTGATCACCCTCGGCTGGACGAAGAGCTCGACCCTTCCGGCCTCCTTGCTCCAGGTCAGGGCGAGATCGAGCTGATTGACTGTCGGAGTACGATGGGCATCCCTGTTCGTGAACCAGTACGTCTCCGTATTGGGCGGAGTCACATAGCCCGGATTGTTGACGTAATCGCCGATCAGGACTTCCCCTGCTTCGCCGTAGGGTTGACCGGTGTCGAGAGAGAATAGCGAGGCGATGTTGAGACGGCCTAACGACGCCGGCAGAGACGGAATGTCCCAGGTTGCCCAGATCCGGACTCGATGGCGTACGTCCTCCGGGAGGTCCCCGGTGGGCGCGTGCCAGGACAGCTGCCTGTACTCCGGGTAGGCCAGCAGGTACTGACCCATATCGCCGACAATGGCGGCCTCGCCGGACTGGTTTCCCCAGGTTCGTGACCAGGTCCAGAAGCCTCCGACCGCAATCCCCGAGCTGAACTGATACTGAACGCTCGTCTTCAGTGCCCTGTGCCGCCGTTCCCACGGCTCATCCGCGTTGGTAAGGAGCCCGAGGTCGTAGACGTTGCCGTATTCGTCGTCCACCGTCCCGGTTGTGGCGTCGAGCCTGACATCGTAGAAGCTCCCATACTTCCGTTCGACCGCCTCGACGCGGAAGCTCCCGCGTGTGCCGATTGATCCGTTGACGCCCAGTGCCCACTCGTCGGCGCGTTGAGACTCGAGTCCTTCAGGGATCTGAATGTTGATGCCGCTGATCGAGACCGCGATCGGGTCAATCCCCGACCGAGGAAACTGTCCCGGCGCTGTGATTCCGAACCACTCGAAGAGCTGCCGCAACGCGTCCGTTCCGCCGACGAGCGGTTGTTCCGGATCGAGGTTCACAGGCGGCCCGTCGTACTGGTAGAGGAAGAAGCCATTCATCCCGTAAGGCGAGAACTCGTAGATTTTGCCTCCGGCGAGGACCGAGACGTAGCGGCCGTAGCTCGCGGTCAGACGCACGCTTCCCCGCCCTGAAGGATCCCAGGCGACGCTGAGGCGCGGGCTGAGCGCGTCCTCATCCGAGATCGGATTGCCTCCGCCGTCGCGGGCATGGTTCCTGTCCCACCGCAGACCGAGGTCGAATGTGAGTCGATCCGACAGGCGCCACGTGTCGTTGACGAACGCAGAGTAGGAGCGAATATGGTTCGGTGCAGCGGGAATGAGGACCGGCATGAACCAGAGCTGCGTGCCCGGCGCCAGGACGGGGTAGATCTCACCGTCGCGCGCGATGAAACTGCTCGCGAACACCGCGTAGTCCGTGCCACTCTGGTAGTTGTTCTCCCATTCCGAGCCGTCATAGGCTTCTCCGCCGGCCACGACAGTGTGCGAGCCGAGCGAGCGCGATGGCACGAACGACGTGAGCTTCAGCGTTCCCATCTCACCGTCATCCCTCCACTCGGGATTCGGGCAGACGGAGCACCAGACCGGGGCGTGATAGACAATCCACGGCGGGTCTTGAAGGATTGGCGTGCCCGTGAGCAGGTTCGTGTCGGTCGACCCTTCGATCCCCGTGCGCTGTCTCTTGCCGTAGTGAGCCTCGAGGAATATGTCATCTAGGAGTGCGGCAGTGTAGTTCGCGGAGAACATGGTCTCCTGTATCGACTCGTCGTAGAGGCTGGCGAGGTCGAGGACAGGAAAAAAGAGATTGTCCGTGTCGTTCGTCTCCAGATCCAACCCTGAAGCCGCGAGAGTCAGTGAGTGGCGAGCAAGGGACGAAGCGGTCAGCTTTACGTTGTAGCGCGTTTCCTTCTGGCTGGTCGCGTAATCGATACTCATCGGAGCGGCGGTCGAGGACGTCGTGGTCTGGTCGCGAAGGCGCCCCGCGGCAAAGATCCAGATCCGGTCCTTCACCAGTGGCCCTCCTGCCGTCGCTTCCCAGATCGGGGTCACGTCATCGACTCGTTCTTCCCCCGCTGGTGTGCCTGTCGACCACGCGTCGTTGACGAGCGTGCTGCGGAGCGAGCCCGAGAGCGCGTTTCCACCTGCCCGGGTGAGGACGTTCACGACGCCGCCTGCGAAGTAGCCGTACTCCGCTGAGATTCCCGAGGTCAGCGTGGTGACCTCGGCGACCGCGTCTTCGACGTAGAGAGCCTCGCCCAATCTCCAGTACTGGTCCTGAGGCGAGACCCCGTCGATCAATACCAGGTTCTCGTTGGTCACTGCACCCGCGATTGAATATTTCGCCGAGGCGGTCGAGCCGACCGGGTCGAAAACGCGGGAGTAGACGTCGGGAGCGAGCAGTGCCGCCGACTCGAACGTTCGCGAGACCGGCAGCCTGTCGATCAGTTCGCCTGTGATCGTCGTCGCCGACTGGGGAGCCGTCGAGACGAACTCGCCCCCGGCCGTCACCACGATCTCCTCGGAGACGGCTTTCAGGCTCATCGCCACCGCAAGTTCCTGCCGCTGCGTTGTGGCTACGCGTATGTCTTCCCTCGTTACTGGCTGGAACCCTTCCAGCTGCAGCTCCACTGTGTACTCCCCGGGGGGAAGGCCTGGCAGAAGGAACTCGCCGTTGCCGGCGGACGACGTCTGTCGGAAGCCCTGTAAGGCGGGAGAACGAACGGTGATCGCGACACCGGGCAGGGGTTGACCGTCAGCGGCAGCGGTCACGGTACCGGTGATCGATCCGGTGGGTAATCCCTGGGCGCCGGCCGGCGCAGTGAAGAGAAAAATCACCGCTGCAACGACGAGTACATATCGCTTCGAGCGCATGTGAGGCCTCCATGCGGCGCAACGAGCGAGAGGTTCTGGATACCACTCAGAACTTACGCTCGTCCGGGCAGTGGCGCAACCTGTGAGGCGGGGTGCGGCGGGGGTTCAACCGACACGACTCGGGTGAAGTCCTCGGCGGGCGCCGAGCGGCGGACGGATGGCGTCTTGTGGGTCGTACAGTGCCTCGACCCCCGCATCAGGCTTCACTGGCGGGCGCCGCAGGCTCAAGGGCGCGACGTTTCGACGACGCCTCGAGAGGCAGGCCCCGGTCGACGCTCGTTGCGACAGTGATGTCCAGCCGAAGCGCCCGTGAC
>JAMPYE010000339.1 GCA_023700825.1 Thermoanaerobaculia bacterium
CTTCGGCGACGCGCAGGCAGGAGTGCCTGCGCCACATGAGGCCGCCGCCCGGTGGATCGGGTGTCATTCATCTGTTAGGTCTGCGGCCCGCGAACGCCCGCGCGCTACTGAAGCAGATACGGCGCGCCGATTCCGAAGTCCCTGTAGATGTTGAACACGACGAGGGAGAGATTCGCCGCGACGCTGAGCAGAGCGAGAGACGAAACCAGTCGAGGTGACCGCTCCCTGAGCCGCTGCATGCCGGGAGCCGCGGCAAGCAGCACCCCCGGCAGAGCATGCAGGAAGTGCCTGTTCCAGAATGTCGCCGTCGCGATCACGAAGATCAGGCTCGCCCCCGCCCAGAACGCTCCGACTACTGGTTCCGTTCGCTCCGACATCCGCCTGGCGCCGGCGATGAGCGGGACGAGCAGCAGCTGCAGGAGCACGGAAAGGCAGATGACAAGACGCTCCACGGTGCGGCCTTCCGCGAAGTAGGTCATCTTCACTCGGGCAATCTCGAACGTCTGCCAGAGGCCTGCGATCCACACCCCACCGAAGAAGCAGAGGAGAGGCAGCGCTCCGAGAGCGACCGCGAGCGCGGTCGTCCGGCGAGTCAGGTTGCCGTTGCGCCACGCGGTAACGATCAGTCCGAGAGCGAGCGCTCCGGAGAGCGGAACGACGGTGGGTCTCGAGAACAGGCCCACGACGATGATCCCGCACAAGGCGAGCCAGTGGGCGAGAGCCCATCGTTCCGACCGGCCCAGCCTGCATGCAAGCCAGATCCCGAGCACGACGAAGCAGTATCCGAACACGTCGGTGTTCGTTCGGGCCAGGACCCTCACGAAGAGAAAATGGGTGGTGCCCAGCGACCAGAGAAGCCAGACGTCCCGAGGCGGAAGCCAGGGGATCTCCTCGAGGATCCGGAGCAGGCCTAACGTCGCCACGAGGCCTGCAAGATAAGCCAGCACGAGGTAAGCCTTGACTGGCGGTACCACGTACGAACCGAGCGCCACGAGGAAGGGGACCAGCGGGCTGTGGGCGTGCGCGTACGATCGCATCTCCCCGCGGAGGCTCGACCTCACGCCGGGGGCATCGTCGAGCGCCGCGCGGATGCGCTCGGAGAAGCCACCGTACCCGTCGGGCATCCAGTGCGAAGGCCCCGTGAACTGGTAGTCGCGCTGCCAGTACGTTGCGGACACGATCGCCAGCAGCACGACGATCGTCGCTGCCAGCACGTCCCTCCTGCGGCCGTGTAACGCGACACCCGCCAGCACTGCGATCCACACCAGAGGCGCTGCAACGTAGGTGGCCTTTCGCCAGGCGGATTCATGGCGTTGAACGAAGAGGAGCCGGGCGCCGAGAGGCAGCCCGTTGACCAGCAGCGACCCGTTCGGGTCCGTCTCCATCATGGCGAGCGGAATCCGGCACCCTCCCTCGGCCGGTTGCTCGTACGTCAGTTCGAATTCGTGGTCGAGCGCGGGTGTCGGTGCGACGCGGAAGCGGACGATCTCGCCGATCCGGGGTAGATCGCCCGCGGGGCCGTGGAACTCGTACAAGGTCCTGTCGGCCGTCTTGTCTCTCAGTGCCAGGCTCACGATCGCTTTCGAGCCCGTCTCGTAAGTGAGGTGCACCGCGAAGCCGTTCATCACCTTGCCGTTTCCGCGGAACGTCTGCTCCACGCGGAGCGGCACGCCCGGAGCCGCGATGCTGCCGATCCACGCGCCCCCGGACGCTTCTGAGGAAGGCACCTTGTGAGCGTGGACGGAGACCTTCGCACGCTCTCCCTCGAGCCTGATCGGGTTTTCGGTGCGCGACCGCAACTCGAAATAGTCGATGCCGAGTGGTGCGGCGCTCTCCCGGAGTGTGACGCGATACTGCCGGTTCGCCTCGAGCTTGAACGGCGGTCCCGCGGGGACGACCTCGAGCCGTTCCCCGGCGGCGCGGACCTCGCCTCGGGAGACGACGCGCCCATCGTTGTCCGTGATGACCACGACGCCCGTGCCGGTCTTCGACGCCGCGGAACGTGCCCGGGCGAAGAGCGTGAACTCTCCGGGGCGCGGAAGCTTGCCGCTCCAGGTTGCCTCGTAGCCGCGTGAGAAGAGCTCGCCGCCGCCCCAGCTCAGGCCCGGCGGGGCAGGCAACGGATCGAATGGAATCGTCAGCAGCGGGAGCGAGCCAATGATCGCGGCCACGATCCATGGCCACTTCCGCCGGGCATCCATACGAGCGTCGATGCTACCACGCGGAATTCCGCGCGATTCCGCCCGCGGCACAACCTCGCGCCGGCTCGCAGGGGCTGGTACGCTTCGCGCTGGCATGGGCGCGCACGAACACGCGTGGCAGATCGGCATCGCCGGCACGTTCGACGTCGAGAATTACGGCGACCTTCTCTTCCCGTTCCTTGCGGAGAGGGAACTCGGCGAGCGGCTCGGGAACGTGTGCCTGCACCGATTCTCGTATCGCGCCCGGTCGGCGGACGAGTGGCACTATCCCGTGACTTCGGTTGCCGACCTGCCGCGAATCATGCCCCGACTCGACGGCATGCTCGTCGGCGGCGGCTACCTGATCCGTTTCGACAAGCGCGTGGCGCCCGGTTACGCGCCCCCTTCGGAGGCGATCCATCACCCGACGGGATACTGGCTGACTCCGGCGCTGCTCGCCCTGCAGCACGGAGTGCCGCTCGTCTGGAACGCCCCCGGGATGCACCGGAACGGTCTGCCGGAGTGGGCCGAGCCTCTGCTGCGGCTGGCGCTGTCGCAGAGCGCGTACGTCGCGGTCAGGGACGAGCCCTCGCGCGCCGCGCTTGCACCGCTGGCCGGTGACCGGGAGGTACTGGCGGTGCCGGACACGGCATTCGCGCTCTCCCGAACGATCGAGTCGCATCCCGAGCTCTCCGCCGAGCTCGCACGGCTTCTCGAAGAGCTCGGCCTCGGGCAACGTCGTTACCTCGCGATCCAGGCCGCGACGGGAATGGTCCCGTTCATCCGCTTCCTCGCGCGCCACGAGACGAGCCTCGGCGACCTTGCGATTCTCGCGCTGCCGGTTTCGCCCGAGCTCACCGAGGACGAAGCGATCGTCACGGAGCTGCTGCCGCGCGCTGTCGCCCCCCGGAAGTGGCCGCACCCGCTTCTCATGGCAGAGCTGATTCGCCACGCCGCCGCGGTCGCGGGACACAGCTACCACCTCGCGATCACTGCGCTCACCACCGGGGTCCCCGTGTTCAGGCCCCCGGGCTTCTCAGGCAAGTTCAGTGTTCTTTCGAGCATCGGCTCGATCTACCCGTTGCCGGGCGACGACGATGCAGGCATCGAGACGTTCCTCGCTCGCGTGAGTCCGGGTGAACCGCCCCCACAGCTTGCGCGCCTGCTGGAAGACGTCGCGACACACTGGGATCGCGTCGTCGGGGCGATCCGGCTCGGCCGCACCCGATCACCGGAAGAAGTCGGACGATTCCTGCAGGCGCTCCCCGGGATTCTCGAGCGCATGGCAGGAGCCGCGGGCGAGCCCGACAGGCAACTCGCGGCAACAGACGAGCGCGCCGCCGAATACAATCGGCCACCCGCCGTCTCGGCATCGCGGCGGCTGACCGCTCCGCTTCGAGCCTTCGGGCGGCGCTTCGCAAATCGATTCAAGCTTCGTTGAAGGAACCCGCATGCTGAATCTGGATCGCATCGCCAAGGCAAAGCTCGAATCGACTCCCTTTTCGTGGGCGCAGGTCGGCGACCTCTTTTCTCCCGGGGATGCCGAGGCGCTTGCGCGCACCTATCCCCGCGACCACTTCAAGACGCTCACCAACCGCGGGGGAGAGAAGGATTACGACTACGACGCGCGATCGCTCATCCGGTACGGCGGAGACCAGGTCGCGTATGCCGAAGAGTTGAGCGATTCGTGGCGCGAACTTGCCGGTGAGCTGCTCTCTCCGGAGTACCGTGCGGCGATGTCGGCTCTCACCGGGGTCGACCTCTCCACTGCGCCGCTCGAGGTCAACGTCTGTCACTACGGTCCCGGCGCGAGCCTCGGGCCGCACCCCGACCTCTCCGACAAGGTGGTCACCCATATCCTCTACTTCAATCGCGATTGGCGACCGACTGACGGGGGATGCCTCCAGATTCTTGCCTCGTGCAACGAACGAGACGCCGTCGCCGAAGTGCTGCCGACCGTCGGCAACTCCGCGGTGCTCGTGCGCTCCGACAACTCCTGGCATGCCGTCTCTCGAGTGGTCGGCAACTGCAGCGAATCGCGAAAGAGCGTGACCGTGACTTTTTACAGACCGGGGAGCGACAGCTCGATGTGGCCGCTCGACGACACCACGCCGCTCCACCGCTACGAGGAGGCGCGCGTTGGCGCGAACGCCTCTGGATCCACGTGGATGCACAGTCTCCGCCGGCTCTTCACCGGCCGCTGATCGGGGTTCGCAGTCAGATCGGGCTCGGGGTCACAACCAAGATCTTCACCATTCGACTCATGGTCGAGCTCGCGAGAGGTGTAGCCCTCCCTGAATACTTGATCTCGTGGCTGTGTCCCCAGGTTTCCTGGGTGTGACCCTCGGTGCCCCCGGCGGGGGGCTGCCGGACATCAGGGGCGTGACCTGCGCCACGTCTCCGCACCGCCGCGGGCGATATCATTCGTTGCGTCCACCCGCCCGCCGGGGCCGGAGCGGTCTCGGCCGGAAGCGGGGCGGCGCACGGAAGACCTTCGACAGAGCTGAATCGACACGCCGCATCGCTGCGCGGGCAGGGGCCGTACGACGGCTCCGCCGGACCTCGGCGCGGGGCGCGGGCGACGGAAGAAAGACATGAACGTACTCGTCCTCAATTGCGGATCCTCTTCCCTCAAATTTGCAGTCATCGATCCCGACGTCGCCGTCGAGCACGTGTCGGGCATCGCGCAGAGACTCGGTTCCCCCGAGGCCTCGCTCGACGTGAAGCGGAACGGCACGAAGAGCTCGCGCCCGATTCCCGGGGCGCTTCACGACGAGGCGCTCCACGCCGTCGTCGACGTGCTCCGCGACCTCGGGCTCGCGGACGGCCTCCTCGCGGTCGGCCACCGCGTCGTCCACGGCGGCGCGAAGTTCGCCGGCTCGATGGCGATCACCCCCGAGGTCATCGCGAAGGTCGAGGAGTGCATCCCGCTCGGGCCGCTCCACAATCCGCCTAACCTCGTCGGCATCCGGATCGCGCAGAAGCTCTTTCCGGAGCTCCTGCAGGTCGGCGTCTTCGACACCGCGTTCCACCAGACGATGCCGCCGGTCGCCTACACCTATCCCGTGCCGCAGGAGTGGCTCGAGACGCACGGCGTCCGCCGCTACGGCTTCCACGGCACGAGTCACCGCTTCGTGGCGCGCGAGGCGCTTCGCCTCGCCGGGCTC
>JAMPYE010000340.1 GCA_023700825.1 Thermoanaerobaculia bacterium
GCCGAGCGAATGTGCGTCGACGAGATCCGCGACCGGAGCGAGGCCGGCAACTGCACTGATCCGGACGCGTCTCGCAATCCCGCTGCCCTCGTCGGCACGCTGACGGGCCGCAGCCCAGAGTGCGAGATGCCCGCCGGCGGAGTGGCCGATCACCGCGACGCGGTCGAGGTCGAGATCGACGCCCTCCTCCGCGAAGCGTGCCAGGTGTTCGATGCCCGCGAGCACATCGTCGAACGTGCCCGGCCATCCTGCCGTCGGCGCACCGAGGCGGCGATACTCGAGGTTCCAGACGGCGAAGCCGCGCCGTGCAAGGTCGTGGGCGACGGCGTCGAACTGGCTCCGGCCGTAAGGCATGCGCCAGAAGCCGCCGTGCAGGAGACAGACTACGGGCGGCCGGGACCGCGACGGAATGTGCAGGTCGCCTTCCTGGCCATCGTGCGGACCGTAGCGTTCAGTCCTCATCGCTGTTGAAACGCCATCCGAACGCCGAGCGCGACGAGTGTCACGCCGCTGATCCTGTTCCTCCAGCCGACGGAGCGCTCGCTCGCAGTCGCTCGCGTGCGCGTGCGACGGACCACGGCGACGAGCAGCAGCTCGTAGAGCGTGTCGAGCGCGGCCATTGTCGCTCCGAGAAGCATGAACTGCGGAAACGCGGGGCCGCGAGCCGGATCGACGAACTGCGGCAGGAACACCAGAAAGAAGATCGCGACCTTGGGGTTGAGGATCCCTGTGGCGATCGCCTGGCCCAGCGGTGCGTGCGTCCACGCGGTCCGGGTCGGCTTCGACGCCGCGCCGGGGCGTGAGCGGAGTGCCTGGATTCCGAGGTAGAGCAGGTAGGCCGCGCCGATGTACTTCACGATCGAGAACGCCAGCGCCGACGTAGCGAGAATCGCGGAGAGCCCGAGCGCCGCGGCACAGGAGTGGACCAGCGTGCCGATATTCAGTCCCACCGCCGTGAGGGCGCCCGTGCGCGGCCCCTCGGAGAGAGTCCGCGAGATCACGAGCAGCTGAGCCGGGCCGGGCGCGAGGATCAGCGCGATGCACGCGGCGAGGAACGTCAGGAAGGTCGCGGTTTCGATCAAGCGGGATGCCCCTGTTCTCTGGTGAGTCGATCGTGGTCTGTCGATGGAGGCGCCTCCCACTTCGTGGTGGCGCCCTGCCAACTGGCCTGCAACTGCTGTAACACGCCTTCCTCGGCACGCGTTCGCGAGAAGGGAGCAGCGCGATGCGCGGAGACTAGACGCGGCGTTCACGTGCGTGAACGCGCCGCGTTCCAGGGGACGTCGGGATGGCTCGAGTCGAGCGACCAGGCTCGCAGCAGCTTACCGAGAGACTGCCGCGATGGCATCGATCTCGACGAGACAGCCGAAGTGGAGCTCGCGCGTAGGGACGACCGATCTCGCGGGGCGATGCTTGCCGAAGAACGCGGAGTAGGTCGCGTTCACCCGTGACCAGAGCGCGATGTCGGAGACGTAGACCGTGGTCCTGAGCACGCGGTCGATGCCGCTCCCCGCGGCCTCGAGAATGGCGGAAAGATTGCGGAGCACGAGCTCGGTCTGTTCCTCGATCGTGGCGTTGCACGGCGTGCCGGTCGCGGTGTCGATCGGAAGCTGGCCGGAGACGAACACGAGCCCGTCATGCACGATGGCTTGCGAATAGTGACCGGCTGCCGCCGGCGCGCCTGGTGTGGTGATCGTCTTCATGCGTCGCTCCTCCTCGGGGCGTGAATCCACGCCCGGTCGTCTGGCTGGCTATCGTGATTCGTTCTCTCTCCGCCAGTCCCAGGGCGGAATCGGTGCGGGCTCGGACCATACGCCGAGGCGCCGCGACCTCGCTTCGTGCTCGGCGATCTCGTACGCGCGGCGTTCGGCGGGGGACTGCTCGCCGGCGTACCTCCGGTACCACCACGCGCTCCCGCGAGTCAGCTGGCCGACTCCCGCGTCGAAAGTGTTAGGGCAGTCTCGCGTGGGGCACTCGGGGTCGGGGAGCATCACCTTGCCGACGACCCGCCCGTAGCGGTCGCGCGTCGACCACTCGACGTCGGCGATCTTGCCGAGCGCGATCGCGGAGAGCGACTCCTTCGCGTTCCTGGAGAAGGGCTGGCCGCGCTCCGGCGCGTCGATGCCGGCGAGCCTGACGCGATGCTCGACGCGCTCCGCGTCCAGCACGGTGAGCGTGTCACCGTCGGAGATGCCGACGACGGTGCCGCGAAACGAGGCGCGGGGCGACTCGTGTGCGGGCGGCCGGCGTTCCGGCGTTCCGCAGGCGATGCAGGCGAGGGCGAGGAGCGCGACGAGGTAGTGGACGAGTGGGTGGCGCGGCATGAGTCGAGCGGATTATGACGGAGGGAGAGGTGGGGCGGGCTTGTTTTCGGGGTGGCATCTCGCGCCGCCGCGGCATGTCGGAATGTGCCGCTGCAAGGTCCGGCACGGGCTGCGTACGGTGCGGCGCTTTGCGCCGCGGCGAAAGCTCTGCTTTCGCACTCCACATGCTGCTCGTTCGGTTGCGCTATGCTGATTGCCGCGGAGGCAGGCCCGATGAGAAGAGTACGTGTCGCGGCGTTCGTGAGTGCGGTCCTTGTTCTTTCGTTCGCCGGTTGCGCGACGAATTTCAGTGCGCCGCGGGTACGCTCGGAGATCGCGCGCCAGACGGGGGCGGATCCGCGGGAGGTGTTCGAGGTCTACGTCGGTCCGGTGACGATGGCCCTGGTGCGGCACGCGGTGGGCGCTCCGGCCGACGCCGGCAGCTCGATGGAGGGCTCGCGGGTGACGTCGTTCGAGATCGGCGTCTACGAGCTCGCGGCGAAGGGGTCGCCGGCCGCGCGCGCTCTCGATCTGACTCTCATGCCGATCCGAGGATGGGAGCCGACCCTGCGGTATCGCACCGAGGGGCGATCGGGGATGGTTCTCGTGCGCACGTCGGGGGACTCGATCGGCGACCTGGTCGTTCTCGCGTCCGACGAGGAGGGCGTGACCTACGGGCGCCTTCGAGGGACGCTCTCGAAGGGTCTCCCATCGGCGCTGGGCAAGGTGCTGCAGGACGGGGGCAAGGACGCCATCAGGCACGAGCTGGAGTCGCTCTCGAAAGAGAAGAAGTAATCGGGGTCAGGTCTCGAACGCGAGCTGGCGCGCCTCGATCTGCCGGACCGGGAGCACGACCGTGAACGTGCTTCCTTTCCCGGGCTCGCTGTCGACGGTGATGATCCCCTGGTGGAGCTCGACGAATTTCCTCACGAGCGCGAGCCCGAGGCCGGTGCCGGAAGGCTTCTCGCTCCCCACGGCGAGCTGGCGGAACTCCTCGAAGATCGCCTCGTGGTGGCTCCGGTCGATGCCGATTCCGTCGTCCGAGACGGAGATCGCGACGGAATCGCGCGCGATCGGCGAGTCGGCGGCGGGGACCGGCCTGGCCCCGATGCTCACACGGGAGTTAGGCGGCGAGAATTTCGCGGCGTTCGCGACGAGGTTGTAGACGATCTGCTTGAGTTTCGTCGGGTCCGCGACGACGCCCGGCAGGCCGTCAGAGACGACGACCTCGAACTCGATGCCGCGCTCCACCATCAGGCCGCGGGCGGTCCGGGCGACGGCCTCGAGGAGCGGGCCGATCTCGACCTGCTCGGGTTCCAGTGTGATCTTCCCCGCCTCGATCTTCGCCAGGTCGAGGATCTCGTTGATCAGCCGGAGCAGATGCTCGCCCGACAGCGCGATGTTGTCCATGAACTTGCGCTGCTTCTCGTCGAGCTTCGTGGCCGCGCTCTTCTGCAGCACGTGGGCGAAGCCGATGATCGCGTTGAGCGGCGTGCGCAGCTCGTGGCTCACGTTCGCGAGGAAGGTGCTCTTCGCGCGGCTCGCCGCCTCAGCTTCCACGAGCGCTTCGGCGAGCAGGCGGCCCTGGCTCTCCGCGATTTCTCGCGCCGAGTGCGCCTCCTCGAGCGCGCGGCGGATGTCGATCGTTCGCTGCTCGACGAGATGGACCAGCTCCGCCTCGCGCACTCTCATCGTGTGAATCCGGCGAAGGTGCAGCAGCAGGACGAGAAGGGAGGCGGCGCCGATGATGAGCAGCGGGAACCAGAAGGTCTGGACGAAGCGGGGCCGGAGACGGACGGCGAGGGTCGCCCCTTCATCGTTCCATACGCCGTCGGCGTTCGCGGCGATGACCTGGAAGCGATAGCGTCCCGGCGGCACGCCCGTGTAATAGGCCGCGCGGCGCGTCCCCGCCTCGACCCACTCGCGGTCGAAGCCCTCGAGGCGGTAGCGGAACCTCGCATTCTGCGGCGAAACGTACGTCAGGGCGGCGTAGTGGATCTCGATCTGCCGGGCGCCGGGCTGAACGACGAGCTCGCTCTCAGCTGGCGTCGAGAGGCCGTCGACGGTGACCGTCTCGATCTTCACCGGCGGCCTTCGGGCGTTCACGGGGAAGCTGCGAAGCGGGAGAATCGTGGCAACGCCGTCGACCGTGGGGAACCACAGCCGCCCGTCGCGCGTGCGCACGGCGCAGGGCGCCACGCTGCCGTTGCACTGAACGCTGCGGAGGCCGTCGCCGAGACCGAAACTGGTGGCGGAGATGGCCGACGATTTTCCGTCGGCGTAGGCGTC
Source organism: Thermoanaerobaculia bacterium (assembly GCA_023700825.1). GTDB lineage: Bacteria > Acidobacteriota > Thermoanaerobaculia > Gp7-AA8 > Gp7-AA8 > JACPDH01. The sequence continues at coordinate 4,593 of JAMPYE010000340.1, forward strand.
GAGCTCCGCGAGCGAGGCGTGCCAGATGCCTTTCCCGCCGCCGGTCCAGAGGCGGCCGTCGTCGTCCTCGAGCATTTGCAGGACCTTGTCGCTCGGCAGCCCGCTCTTCTGCGTGTACTGCGTGAAGCGGCCGTCTTTCATCCGGATCAGGCCGGCGCTGTCGGTGCCGATCCAGAGCGTGCCGCGGCGATCCAGATGGAGTGCGAGGATGTGCCCGTCGGGCAGTCCCTGCTCTTCGGCCCAGACCGTAAACTTGCCGTTCGCGAAGCGGGCGATGCCGCGCCCGTCGCTGCCGAGCCAGAGCGCGCCGTCGCTTCCTTCCGCGAAGGCCTGAACGTACGTGGTGTCCCACCGGTCGGCCGGGCGCACGCGTTCGAATTTTCCGCCGACGAGCCGGAGTGCGCCCGCGTCCGTGCCGACCCACAGCGTGCCGGAGCGGTCGCAGTGCAACGCGCGCACGATGGGGCTCGGGATTCCTTCGCTCTCCTGATAGTGCGTGAAGCGTCCCGCGTGGAGTCGATTCAGCCCTCTCGACGTGCCGATCCAGATCGCGCCGTCGGGCGTCTCGGTGACGGCGAAGACGTAGTCGCTGCTCAATCCGTCGGCCGTGGTGAAGATCTTCGTCTCGCGCAGCGAGATCCGATTGAGCCCCTGCGCCGTGCCGATCCAGATGTTTCCGGCACGATCCTGGAACGCCGTTCGAACGTAGGAGTCCGAGAGCCCTTCCCGCGGGCCGATGGGAATGAACTTTCC
>JAMPYE010000341.1 GCA_023700825.1 Thermoanaerobaculia bacterium
CACGAGACGGTGCACGCCGTGCTCCGACTTGAGATAGCCGTAGGCGTAATCGCCGCGGATCATGAGCGTCACGCTCTTGATCCCCGCCTCCTCACCCGCCTGATACTCGAGCTCCTCGGATTCGAGCCCGTGCTTTTCGCAGTAGCGAAGGACCATGCGAAGCAGCATCTCGGCCCAGTCCTGCGACTCGGTTCCGCCGGCGCCCGGGTGAATCGAGACGATGGCGTCGCGATCGTCGTGCACGCCGGCGAGCTTCATCTTGAGCACGACCTCGCCGAGCTCCTTCTCGAGGGTCGCCACGGCAGCCGAGAGATCGCCCGTGACGTCCTCTCCTTCCTTCTCGAGGTCACGGAGAACGTCGATCTCTTCCCACTTGGTGTGGAGGGAGCGCGCGGTCTCGAGATGCTTTTCCACGAGCCGGCGCTTGCGGCCTACTTCCTGCGCCGCGCGCTGATCGTTCCAGAAGCCGTCCTTCGCCATCCGGGCTTCGATCGCGTCGAGCTCCTTCTCTGCGCCGGCAACGTCAAAGATAACCTCGTATCGATTCGAGCCTCTCCGACACTTCGCCGATCTTCGCCTTCAGGTCTTCGTTCATCCAATCTGCCTTTCCGAGTCGTCACTCCGCGTGCGGAGCCGGGCGCATCTTACCAAGCTACTCTTCGGCCTGCGTCTTCCGCCGCGAGGTGAACGCGAACCACCCGAGGATCGCGATGCTCGCCCACGCCGGCCAGTCGCCGGCGATCACGTACGGAGTCTTCGTGGTCCTCAGTCCGACCGTCGCCTCGATGATTCCGCGCTCTCCGAGTGGAATCGAGTCGACGACCCGCCCGGAGGGATCGATGACGGCGGAGATGCCCGTCGTCGCGGCGCGGACCACCCAGCGATCGGTCTCGATCGCGCGCATGCGGGCCATCGCGAGGTGCTGCGGAGGTGCGGCGCTGTCGCCGAACCACGCGTCGTTCGTGATCGTCACGATGAGCTCGGCGCCCTGCCTCACGGCGGCGCGCGGGATCGACGGGAAGACGATCTCGTAGCAGATCGCCGGCCCGTAGCGAGCGCGCCCTGTCAGCGGCGCGACACTCTCTCCGTGCTTGAACTCACCCACCGCGCGCACGAGTTTTTCCGCGAAGAAGAGAGCCTTCTTCGCCGGAACGTACTCCCCGAACGGCACCAGGCGAACCTTGTCGTACCTCGCCGGCGTCGAGCCTCCGGTGGCGAGATACGCGGAGTTCCAGTAGAGACCCGTCGCGTCGTCGCGCGCGACCGAACCGAAGATGACGTCCGCCTTCGTTTCGCGGGAAAAGCCCTCGATGAAGTCGCGCCAGAAAGGCGTGTCCAGATAGACGAGAGGGACGGTCGATTCCGGCCACACGACGAGATCGGCGCCGCGCACCTCGAGCGTCTGCGCGCGGATCGCCTCGAAGATCTCGATTGCGCGCTCCGGATTCCAGCGCACTTCCTGCTCCACGTCGGGCTGGATGGCGGCGACCCGCATCGTCCGGCTCTCCGCGGCGCGCGCATCCGGGGTGGCAAGTTGCCCGAGCACCGCCCACGCGGCTGCGAACGCGAGCGCCAGCAGTGCGCTGCGCGCGGCTACGAGCCTGTCGTCCCGGAGCATCCATCGCCGGCCGAGCAGCGTGGCGACAGAGACCGCGAGGAAGCTCAACCCATACGTTCCGGTCCACCGCGCGACCTGCGGCAGCGGCCCCGCGTCGATGAGGGCGCCCCCTGCGAGGTTCCAGGGAAAGCCTCCGAACGGCAGGAAGTCGCGAAGGTACTCGCACGCGGTCCAGGCAGCAGGGATCAGCAGCCACGCGAAGCGCGATCGCTCGTCGAGGTCGATCGCGCGCACGACCAGGCCGAAGATCCCGCCGAACGACCCGATCAACAGCGCGACGCCAAGGTAGAGCAGAATGCCGACGACTTGCGGCAGACCGCCGTACTGAATCATGACGATCGTCACCCACGGGACGCCGATCAGCCAAGTCACGGTGAAACCGAGCCAGCCGAGGAAGAACGCCTCGCGTCGTGATGCCGCGCGAACGACAGCGATCATCAGCAGCGCCGGCGCGACGAGCACCAGCCAGCCGATCGACCACGCAGGGAACGCGAGCGCGACGAGCGCTCCGCCAGCAACCGCCGCGATCGCGCGAGCGAGCGGTGTCGCGCAATCGGCGAAGGTCTGAGGTTTGACGGTCGAGTTGGACATTGGAATGACTACTGCGATCGAACGTGGCGCAGGCACTCCTGCCTGCGCGCGGCGCGAAGCGCCACAGATTGCTACGCGCTGATCAGTGTCCTACAGGTCGCCTTCGGCGACGCGCAGGCAGGAGTTCCTGCGCCACGAACGCGACCAGGGATGGCGAATCCTCGCGAGAGGCCGCCATCACGGCTTCTTGTTGAAGAGCGCTTCGAACGCCTTGCGGGCGTCGTCGTTCGACGACGGGCGCTGCACTTTGTCGGCGACGAGATCGCGCACGATCTTGGGTGCGAACTCAACGCAGTGGTTGCGCTTGTCCTTCGGCGAGACGCGTGCCGGGATCGTCACGCGGCACTCCCACTGCGTCGAGGTGTCGAAGTGCTTACAGTTGATGCAGCTGTGGAGATCGGTCCCGCATACGCAGATCTCGTCGGCAGCCACGTCGTCGAGGCCATGCCTCACCTGTCCGCAGCGGTTGCACTTGAAGACCTCCGGGCCGAAGCCGCCCGCGGTCCGGCCCCGCGGCGCGCCCTCGAGGCGCTGCTTCTGCGGCTCGTACGGCGTCGACGGGCGCTGCTGCTTGTCACCCGAAGACGACGATCCCGAACCGTACCCTCCACCGTCCTAGTAGCCGCGGTGCCGGTACTTCCGGTCGCTCATCTGGTCACCTCTTCGACTTCTTGAACATGTAATAGGCCGCCGTGAACAGCGCCACCGCCAGCGCGAGAAAGACGAGCCTCAGGGCCATGCGAAAAACCCGGAGACCAAGCCACGCGAGGAGAACTGCGAACAGCAGGAGGACGATCTTTTCCAACGGGAGCCGCCTCAGTCTAATTCGCCGGCGAGGCGAAATCCACAATGGCGTCGAGCGCGCGCCGGGACCTCGCCTCCCCGATTCAGAGCAGCAGCCTCAGCGGCTGCTCGATGTATTGCCGCAGCGTCCTCAGGAATTCCGCCCCGACCGCGCCGTCGACCACGCGATGATCGCACGACATCGTGATCTTCATTCGGTCGCGCACCACGATCTGCCCCGATTCGACCACCGGCTGCTGCGTCGCCGCGCCCACCGCGAGAATCGCCGCGTTCGGCGGGTTGATGATGGCCGTGAATTCCTCGATCCCGAACATGCCGAGGTTCGAGATCGTGAAGGTGCTGCCCTGGTACTCGTCGGGCATCAGCTTGCGTGACCGCGCCTTCTCGGCCAGCATGCGCACCTCGGAGGCGATCGCGGTCACGCTCTTGCGGTCCGCGTTGCGTATCACCGGCGTGATCAGCCCCTCCGGCGTCGCGACCGCGATGCCGACGTGGACCTCGCCGTGCTGCGTGATCGCCTCGTCGCCGAAGCTCGAGTTCACGAGCGGGTGGCTGCGAAGCGCGAGCGCCGCCGCGCGCACGACGAAATCGTTGAGGCTCGCCTTCACGCCGGTGATCTCGATAACCTGCGCCCTTTGCTCGAGCAGCTTCGTGACGTCGAGATCCACGGTCAGGAAGAAGTGCGGAATCGGTCCGATCGACTCGCCGAGCCGCTTCGCGATCGTGCGGCGCATCGCGGTGAGCGGAACGACCTTCGACTCGAGCACGGGCAGCGAAGGAACGACGGGCAGCGACACCTGGGCCGGCGTTGCGACGGGTCGCGGCTGCCCGCCCACACTCTCCACGTCGGCAGCGACGACCCGGCCGCCCGGTCCCGAGCCCGCGATCATCGAAAGGTCGACGCCTTTCTGCTCTGCGATCCTGCGCGCGAGCGGCGACGCACGCCTGCGTCCGGCCGCGATGGCAGGCGCCTGTTGCTCGGCAGTCTTCCGCTCGTGGACGCTGAACTCGCTCGCTGCCTTCTTCGCGGGCGCCGCCGGAGCAGCCTCCTCCGCGACGGGGGCAGCGGCCACGGCCGCGGGCTTCTTCGCTTTCTTGTCGCCGGTGCCGATCGTCGCGAGCACCGCGCCGACGGGCGCCATCGCGCCGTCTTCGTACGCGACCTCTTCGAGGATCCCCGACTCCTCCGCCTCCAGGTCGAGGTTGACCTTGTCGGTCTCGATCTCGAGGACGGCCTCGCCCTTCGCGACCTTGTCGCCGGCCTTCTTGTGCCAGCGGACGACGCGACCTTCGGTCATCGCGTCACCCATCTTCGGCATGATGATTTCGCCCATCGTCTCTCGCCTCGTTCCCGCGCGCGCGTCAGTACCGGTAGAGTGCGCGCTTCACCGCGCGGATGACATGTTCTTCGTGCGGCACGGCGAGCAACTCGAGGTTGCGCGCGTACGGCATCGGAACGTCCTCCCCCGTGACCCGCTCCACCGGAGCGTCCAACTCGTCGAACACAGTCTCCGTGATGCTCGCCGCGATCTCTCCCGCGGCGCCGAAAGGCTTCCACTGCTCCTGAACGACGACCGCGCGATGCGTCTTGCGCACGGAGGCGTACACCGGCTCGAGATCGAGCGGCCGGATCGTGCGCAGGTCGATGACCTCGGCCTCGATCCCTTCTCCTGCGAGCTTCGCGGCCGCCGCCAGCGAGAGGTGCAGCATTCTCGAGTAGCTGACGATCGTCACGTGCGAGCCTTCGCGAGCCACGCGCGACACGCCGAACGGCTCGAGAGCGTCGACGTCGTCGGGCACCTCGCCCTTCGTGCCGTAGAGCGCCGCGTTCTCGAGGAAGATCACCGGGTCCTTGCCGCGGATCGCGCTCTTGAGCATCCCTTTCGCATCGGCCGGCGTCGCGGGCGTCGCGACGATCAGCCCGGGAAAGTGCCCGTAAAAGGCCTCGAAGCTCTGCGAGTGCTGCGCCGAGAGCTGCACGCCCGCGCCCTGCGGGCCGCGGATCACCAGCGGCATGTCGACCTGGCCGCCGGAGAAGTAGCGGATCTTCGCCGCGTGATTCAGGATCTGGTCCGCAGCGACGAGCGCGAAGTTGAAGGTCATCATCTCGACGATCGGGCGCAGCCCGAGCATCGCCATGCCGATCGCGGTGCCGACCATGCCAGCCTCTGCGATCGGCGTGTCGATCACCCGCTTCTGACCGTACTTCTTGAGCAGTCCGGCGGTGATGCGGAACGTCCCCTCGTAGACGCCGATGTCCTCGCCCATGATGAGGACGTTCGGGTCGCGCTCCATCTCCTCGACGAGCGCGCGATGGATCGCGTCACGGTAG
>JAMPYE010000342.1 GCA_023700825.1 Thermoanaerobaculia bacterium
GTCCCGCGCCGTAGGTCGTCGTGCGGTTCGTCGCGTCGCCGAAGATCACGAAGAAATCGGGATCATCGCCTTCGAGAATCGGCTCCAGGCGATACGTCTGGCCGTCGACGTCGAAGACGATCGCTCCCGGGCACGGCTGCGGCTCGGTCTGGCCGAGGACGTTGGTGATCGGGATCTGTTTCGGCGGGTCGTATCTCTCGAAGCGCGCCTCGATGCGCCATTTCGGATCGAAGGGGTAGCTGTCGATTCCCTTGAAGCTCGCTCTCGCCGCGCTCTCGCTGTCCTTGACTCGCACGCCGAGCTTGCCCCCACGCTCGATGACGTAGAAGCGAACCGGCCCGGCCTGGAGCATCGTCGGCGCGCCCGACGTGTCGGGTTTCAACTCGAGCGCCGCGGTCACCGGCTTACCCTCGGACGTGATGGCGGCATCGGGCGCGGGAACGAAGAGCACCTTCCCCTTCTCCAGCCGCATCGTTCCGACCCTCGCCGCCGCCTTGCCCGCCGGGAGCGTGACGACGCTTTTCGGATCCGAGCCGACGCTGTTGTCGCCCTCGCCGAGCCACGCGAGTCCGACGAGCGTGAGCCAGCTGTCTTCCTTCGCGAGGCTCGCGTGGCGCCGCTCGCGCCACGCGGTGACTTCCTCTTCGGGAGTCTTCGGAACGGCCGCGACCGTTTCGGTGGGAGCGGGGGCCGGAGCGGTCCCGGCTGCCGGGGCCTGCACTTCCTGCTTCGCGCAGGCGAGGGCGAATGTTGTGGCGATCGCGAGGGCCGTAAGTCGTTTCATGGTTGCTCCATCGTTCCGGCGCCCCTTCGGGGCGCAAATTGTCTTGCCGCCATCGATACCCGGGTACCGCTCCGCCCGACCAGAGGCCAAATTCTGCCGTCCCGCGAAGCGGGACGCCGCCTAACGAACGGCACAGCAATCAACCTCGCCTCTCGATTGATTTGGCCTTTGAGCTCTGGCCTCTGGCCCGCTCATCGCCTCTCGCCTGTCGTCCATCGCCTGTTCTTACCGTCTACTCATCGACGCGAGGCGGGTCCGGTTGCCGCCACTCACTCGCGCGAGTCTCAGCGCCTCGGTGACCGCGGCCAGAAGTTGTTCGGAGCTCGCGTCTTCGTCGTCCGACGAGGACCCGACGGCGATCGTGATCGTCGCGCGCACCGGGCCCGCCGAAGTCTCGACCCGCGAGAGGGCGCGCGCCTGGCGGATTCTCTCCGCGGCGACTGCCGCGCGCGCCAGGTCCGCGCCGGGAAGCACCACGAGAAACTCGTCGTCACCCCAGCGACCGAGCGAGTCGTACGGCCTCACCACCGATCGAACCGCGTGTGAAACTTCGGAAAGGACCAGGTCCCCGCGAATCCGGCCGTGCTTCGCGACCGGGCGCTCGACGCCGTCGATGCCAACGAGCATCAGTCCGACCGGCTGTTTCTCCTGCTTCGCACGAACGAGCTCTCGATCGAGAATCTCGCGAATCGTCGCGGCGCGCCAAAAGCGGGTGATCGAGTCGACCCTGGGATGTGCGTCCATCCTCTCGCGCTCGAACACGACCTCCAGCTGCGAGCTGCGCGAGCGCGGGAGCAGCAACTCGGTCTGAGCCCAGGCGGCCAGGTCGCGGAGCGTCTGGACGTCGGACTCCGAAACCGAGTGAGGGCGATAGTCGACCACGCAGAGGCTCCCCACGCGGCGTCCGTCCGCGGCGTGCAGCGCGTGCCCCATGTAGAAGCGGATGTGCGGCTCGCCCCAGACCGTCGGATAGCCGGCCCATCTCGGGTCGGCCTTCGTGTCGCCAATGACCAGCGGCTCGTCGTCGAGAATCGTGTGCGCGCAGAACGATGCGTCGCGCGCCGCTTCCCTCAGGGCAAGGCCGTGCGCCGACTTGAACCAGAGCCTCTCCGCGTCGATGAACCCGAGCGTCGAGACGGGGACGTCGAACACCCGGGCAGCGAGCCTCGTGATCCGGTCGAAGCGCTCCTCGTGCGCGGTGTCGAGCACCCGCAGGTGTTGGAGCGATTTCAGCCGTTCGGCTTCATCTTCGGGACGTGGTGCCTGCATGCGCGAGCTCGGGCCGTTCGAATCATACATGAGCCCTCGCTACCAGCCTCGGCAAGGCCGCCACTCTCCCTCGATCCTTCCACCCGCCAGCACGAGATACCGGTCGAACAGCGCGGCGGTGAGACACGAGTGGTTCGGTACGATGCGGAGCCGGTCGCCGATCGCGACGCGAATGCTCCGGTCCCGCCAGCGAACGATGCCATGCTCCTGTGAGAGCGACACCAGCCGCGCCGGAAGAGGCACGCCGTCTATGCGGCAGACGACGCCGAAGCCGAACCCGGGATCGACGTGGACCGGCCCGGGGTCTTTCGAAAGCGCGAGCGCGCCGGCATCGACGAGACACTCGCCGCGCGATTCGTTCGAGCCGATCACCGTCGTGACGACGAACGCCGCGCAGTCGGAGAGATGGCACGAGCCGATCGCGGCCTGAAAGGCGTCGTAAAAGACGTAGTTCCCCGGGCGCACCTCGTCGACGCCTTCGATCGGCGCGACCGACATCGTCGGCGTCGACCCGACGCTGCGAAGGAGGCCGCTGATCCCCGCTCTCTCGAGCACCGACCCGAGGCGCCTCACCGCTCCACTCTCGTCGCGGGCGATCCGGGCAATCTCCCCAGCGTCCTTCGCGCCGTACGAATGCCCCGCGTGCGTCAGGAGCCCACGAAGCCGCAGCCGCGGGGCCCGCGCGATCGAAAGGGCGAGCTCCACGCTCTCGGGAGCGTCGGGATCGACGCCCGCGCGGTGGTACCCGCAGTCCACCTTGAGCATCACGTCGAGGTCGACCTGGTTCGATGCCGAAAACTCCGAGAGCGCTGCGACTGCCGACGGGTGATCGACGAGCAGGATGAGCCTCGCCCGCTTCGCGATCGCGAGGCAACGATCGAGCTTCGAGGGGGCCACGGGAACGGCCCAGGTGATGTCGTCGAAGCCGGCGTTCGCAAAGAACTCCGCTTCCGCAAGCGTCGACACGGTGATCGGCCCCTCCGAATCGCCGTGCTGCAGGCGGGCTCCTTCGACGGTCTTGTGCGTCTTGACGTGCGGGCGGAAGACGACACCCGCGATGAGCGCCTTCGCGCGCATGCGGTCGCAGTTCGCCTTCGCGATCTCGCGGTCGACCACGAATGCCGGAGTAGCGATCGTCGACAGTCCTGACATCGGCGTGAATCCTCCCGGAAAGAATATCGTAGAGAGTCGGAGCGACGCCCGGCCGACGCGACAATGCGTCGTTACGCTCCCGTGCGCATCATCTCCGCCCCGAGTGTGCGATCGGGAGAGGGATCGCTGCAGCACTTCCTTAGAATGTGCGCGTGACTGGCTCGACAGGACCGACTCCGCGCGCCTTCGCCCGAGCTCTCCTGGCCCTGCTCTGCCTCGGCTGGGCGGTCCGAATCGCCTTCTGCCTCGCCGTCCCGCCAGAGATCCATTCCGTGGACGTCGACGGATGGAAGATGGTGGCAGACGCCGTCCGCGCCGGAGAGAACCCGTACGCCGCGACCAGCAAGCTCAACTGGCCACCGCTTTGGCTCGGATGCATCATCCTGCTCGACCGTGTGGCCTCGGTGACCGGGCTTGCATTCGAGCGGATTCTGCAGACGTTTCTGATCGCAACCGAGTCGATCGTGATCGTCCTCGTCGCCCGCCTCGTCCTGCGTATCGACGACTCCGCGCGCTGGTTCGCCATTCTCGCAATCGGACTTGCGGTCAATCCGGTCATGGTCCTGCTGATATGCCAGCACGGAAACTTCGACATTCTCGTGACCCTCTGGATCGTCCTCACGCTTCACTCGGCAATTTCGTACGCACGCTCGGGCGACCGGCGAGACTGGCTCAGAGCGTGCGGGTTCCTCGGGCTCGGAGTTCTCACCAAGAGCGTGCCGATCGCGCTCGTCCCCCTGCTCGCTCCGGGATTCAAAGGCTCGCGGTTGAGCGATCGGGTCATTGGCGCAGGCCTCGTCACGCTTCCGACAGCGATCTCCTTCGCCGTGCTCGCACTGCTGTCGCCCGCCGCGCTGCTCGACAACGTGCTCCTCTATCGCTCCTTCAGCGGCGTCTTCGGGATCACCGGACTGCTGGATCTCGCGGGACTGTACGACCTGCGCGAGCTCGCCATCCTCCTGCTCCCGCTGCTCTTCCTCGCGATACTGGTCGTCTGCACCGTGGCCTTCTGGAAATCGGAGAGGGTGGCACCCGAACGCATCGTACTTGCCGCAGCGATGATCATGCTCGCGATTCCCGTCCTCGGGCCGGGCTTCGGTCCCCAGTACATTCACTGGTTCCTGCCGCTGCTGATCGTCACCTGGGCTCCGTTCTCGCGGCGCTGGAGATTCGCCCTCGGCAGCTCGCTGGCGATCACGATCCCGACATACATCGGCATCTACGCGTTAACGCCGAGCCTCGGGATGTTCGCCGCGCGAATGCTCCCTCCGGCAACAGCCGCGGAAATCGCCCGGCAGATGGAGCGATCGGATGTGCAGACTCTCATCACGCTCCCCATGTTCCTGTCGTGGTGCGTGGTGCTTGCGACGGGCATTGCCGAGTTTCGCAGCGGGGGCGACCGCGTCGCGGCTTGAACGAGGCGGCGCACGATCAGCGGTCGCCTCCGGGCTCTCGGAATGCTCTGCGCGTCCGGCAGCCGCATCCCTCCTGCACCCGACGAGCATAGACTGAGCACAGCAACGCAATGGAACCCTCAGCACCAACGACTCTCGACACGACACGCAAAATCATCCACGTCGACATGGACGCGTTTTACGCGTCGGTCGAGCAGCGCGACGACCCCTCCCTCCGCGGACGCCCCGTGATCGTCGCCTGGGAAGGACCGCGCAGCGTCGTCTGTGCGGCCTCCTACGAGGCGCGGCGATTCGGCGTCCGCTCGGCCATCCCGGCGCTGCGCGCGCGCAAGCTCTGTCCCGAAGGCGTCTTCGTCGCGCCCAACTTCGAGAAGTACCGGGCCGTCTCGAGCAAGGTCGGCGAGATCTTCCGGCGCCACACTCCCCTCGTGGAGTTTCTCTCGCTCGACGAGGCCTACCTCGACGTCACCGTGGAGCTCACCGGCATCACGACCGCGACGGAGACTGCGCAGGTGATCCGGAGGGAGATTCGCGAGGAGACGGGCCTCACCGCCTCCGCGGGCGTGGCGCCCAACAAGTTCCTCGCGAAGATCGCGTCGGACTGGAAGAAGCCCGACGGCCTCTTCGTCATTCGCCCGACGCAGGTCGAGGCGTTTCTCCTTCCCCTTCCGGTCGGGAAGATCCCCGGGGTCGGCCCCGCCACCGAGGGGGTGCTCGCCGA
>JAMPYE010000343.1 GCA_023700825.1 Thermoanaerobaculia bacterium
GAGGCGAACTTCGCCGCCTTCTCGCAGAGGGCCTTGAGTCCGACGGCGTCGGCGTAGCGGAACGGGCCGCCGCGGAACGGCGGGAAGCCGAGGCCGTAGATCAGCGCGATGTCGACTTCGACCGGCGTGTTGACGATCTTGTCCTCGAGGCAGCGTGAGCACTCGATGAGGAGCGGGAGCATCATCCTGTCGATGATGTCCTGGTCGGTGATCGAGGCGCTGTTGTCCGCCTTGACGAGCGGCTTGAGGATTGCCGGCACGTCGGGGTCGACCGTCTTCTTCGGCACGCCCTTCTTGTCGGGGACGTAGGCGTAGAAGCCCTTGCCGTTCTTCTGGCCGTAGCGGCCCGCTTCGAACATCGTCGCGAGCGCGGTCTTTTCGGAGGAGGCCATGCGGTCGGGGAAGCCCGCGGCCATGACTGCGTTGGCATGGTAGCCGGTGTCGATGCCGACGACGTCGAGAAGGTAGGCGGGGCCCATCGGCCAGCCGAACTTCTCCATGACCTTGTCGATCTTCTGGAAGTCGACTCCTTCGTTCACCAGCATCATGAAGCCGGCGAAGTAGGGGAACAGAACGCGGTTCACGAGGAAGCCGGGACAGTCGTTCACGACGATCGGCGTCTTGCCCATCGCGAGCGCGTAGCTGACGGTCGTCGCGACCGCGTTGTCACTCGACTTCGCGCCGCGGATGACTTCGACGAGCGGCATCTTGTGCACGGGATTGAAGAAGTGCATGCCGCAGAAGTTCTCGGGGCGCTTGAGGCCTTCGGCGAGGCGCGTGATCGAGATCGTCGACGTGTTGCTCGCGAGGATCGCGGTCTCCTTCACCTGGCCTTCGACTTCGGAGAGGACCGACTTTTTGACCTTCTCGTTCTCGACGACCGCTTCGACGACGATGTCGACGCCCTTGAAGTCGCCGTACGAGAGCGCCGGGCGGATCTTCGTGAGCACGCCGGCCATCTCGTCGGCCGTCATCTTGCCGCGCTCGACGCGCTTGGCGAGAAGCTTCTGGGCCTCGGCGAGCCCGAGGTCGATCTGCTTCTCGGCGATGTCCTTCATGACGATCGGGGTGCCCTTGGAGGCTGACTGGTAGGCGATGCCGCCGCCCATGATCCCGGCGCCGAGCACGGCGGCCGACTCGACCTTCGGGGCGGTTTTCGCCATCGTCTTGGCGACCTTGCCGACGAACTGATCGCCGAGAAAGATCGTGACGAGGTTCGCGGCGGTGGGTGTCTTCGCCATCTTCGCGAAGGCGGCGGCTTCGATCTTGAGCGCGTCTTCGCGTCCGCGGCCGGCGCCCTGCTGCATCGCGTTGATCGCGGCGACCGGCGACGGGTAGTTAGGCCCGGCCTTTCCGGCGACGAAGCCTTTCGAGACCTCGAACGCCATCATCGTCTCGGTCGGGTTGAGCTTGAGAGGGGAGATTTTCTCGAGGCGGCGGGCTTTCCAGTCGCGCTTGCCCTCGATCGCCTGGTTCAGCAGGTGCAGAGAGGCTTCCCGCACTTTGTCGGGTGCGACCACAGCATCGACCATTCCGGTCTTGAGGGCGACGTCAGCCGTGTACTGCTCGCCGCCGGCGATCCACTCGATCGCGTTGTCGGCGCCTGTGAGGCGAGAGGCGCGGACCGTTCCGCCCCAGCCGGGGAAGATCCCGAGCTTTGTCTCCGGGAAGCCGATCCGCGTGTCGGACGACATGACGCGGTAGCTCGTGGTCAGGGCGAACTCGAGGCCGCCGCCGAGCGCCACGCCGTTGATGGCGGTCACGCTCGGGAAGTCGAAGTCTTCCACGGTGCAGAAGAGCTTGTGCACCTCGAGGATCCAGGCGGTGAGCTGGTCTTCGGTGTTCTTGAAGTAATCGCCGAATTCCTTGACGTCGGCGCCGACGATGAAGCAGTCCTTGCCGCTCGTGACGACGAGCCCTTTGACTCCGGGCTCAGCCTTGATGAGGGCAACTGCCTCGCCGAGCTCCGCGAGAGTTGCCTTGTTGAACTTGTTGACGGAATCACCCTGAAGGTCGAACCGCAGTTCGGCGATGCCTCCGTCCAACATCGTGCACTGGATGGACTGGCCCTCAAATTTCATGAGACCTCCGAAAGAAATGACCAGGAGCGCGGGACGGCGAAATTTGCCTCACCCTCGCCCCTCCGACTCGGCTTCTCCGAGTGAATTGTTGGTGGTGAATGAACCGTCATTCAGTCGAACTAAGGCAAATGTAGCGATGTGGAACCGAGAGTTGTGTGAGCGTTGTCACAGATCATCGTATCGAGCGGTCGTTCGGGGCGGCCGGAGGGGACGCCCGCAGCAGAGGTTCATCCTTCCTAGCCCGATCGGTCCTCGGCTTGCCGGTTTTTTCCGGCCAGAGCGAGGCGTAATTCACCTCCGCACTCCACCGTGAGCGGGCGGTTCGCACGGAGGGAGCCTCGCTGAGTTCTGCCTGACCTCGGGAAGGACTGTCCGCATGTATTGAAAAAAGCTCCTTCGACTTGCGTCCGCGTGACGGGAAAACGGCCGTTCCCGATGGGAGAAAGCGCCGGAGTGCCGTGGCAGCGCTCTTGCACCTCAAGACACCAAGGGGGACCGGGGTCGATGCCAGCCACCTCCCGCGCGACCACGGGCCATGCGATGAGACATCACGCCATGCTCCTTCTGGTTTCCGCCCTGATTCTCGGCTCCGAGGCTTCGGCGCAGCTCCAGCGAGACGTATCGCTGTTCGATGCTGCTCGTCACGTGACGCGGACGCGGGACGGCGTCGTCGAGGATGTCTGGAATCTCGAGTTGCCGCCGAGCGCGGGCCCTCGAGCTTCGGCCGACGCGCTCATCACGCGCGAGTCCGTTGCGCTTTTCGGAAGAGAAGGACTTTCCCTTCGCCTCGCGGCGCAGAGGGAATCACTCGCCGGCACACACCTGCTCTACAAGCAAACGATCGACGGTGTCGAGATCCTGAACGGAACCGTGTCCGTGACGATCGGGTCGGACCTCTCGCTCGTGTCACTCCACAATCGGATGTCGCGCGGCAGGCTCGCTCCGGCGCAGATCGACGAGGCGCAGGCGGTCCTTTCCGCCCGCGAGGCCGCGAGAGTGCTCGGCGACACCGAGGTCGTAGGAAGTCGCCTCGTCGGCTGGATCGGCGAAGACGGCGAGGCGCGGCCTTACCAGCGCGTGGTCGTTCGACGGGGTGGGCTCCGCTGGGCGGTCTTCGTCGACGCGGTCAGCGGATCGGCAGCGTGGATCGAACCGCTCTTCTTCACCGCGAAGGGTCAGGTCTTCGATCCGAACCCCGTCGTCGCGCTCGACCAGGTGGCGCTGCGCGACAATGACGACTCTGCCGCGTCGATTCCCGCGGCCGCCTACGTGTTGATGGATCTCCCGGCGCTCGAGAGCCCGGGCCCGCTTGCGGGGCCCCACGCGAGAATCGTCGATGTCGAAGCTCCGGTCAGCCGCCAGGCCGACAAGGGGGAGAACCTCGTCTTCGACCGCAGCCAGGACGAGTTCGAAGAAGTGATGGCGTACTTTCACGTCGATCGCCAGCAGCGTCATCTCCAGTCGCTGGGGTTCACCGGTGCGCGTGCCGTGGTTCCGTACCCGATCGAGATCGATGCGCACGGGAGCGAGGTCGACAACTCTTCGTATCGTCCTTACGAGCCCGGCCGCGGGCGACTCTACTTCGGCGACGGAGGAGTCGACGACGCCGAGGACGCGGACGTGATCATCCACGAATACGGTCACGCGATTCAGGACTCGATCGTTCCCGGCGGCTTCTTCGGGCCGGTCGGCAGCCAGACCCGAGCCCTTGGAGAGGGATTCAGCGACTACCTCGCTTTCTCTGCGCGCTGGTCCGCGAGCCGTACTTCCGGCCGGGATCCGTACTGTCTCGCCGACTGGGACACTCGCTGCGGCGACGGGCCCTCGACGGCGTGCGGCTACGCGCCGGGAACGAGCTGCCTCCGCCGTGTCGACGGAACGAAGACGATGGCCGACTTCGTCTCGAGCGGCTCCGGAGTGTCGGAGCACAAGAACGGAGAAATCTGGTCGTCGGCGCTGCGAGAGATCTTCGTCGCGGCCGTCGCCATCTTCGGCGACGACGAGGCGCGCAAGGTCACCGATCGCACGGTCGTCGAGAGCCACTTCGGTCTGCCGCCGTATCCCGATTTCCGCACCTCCGCCTTGAGAGTCATCGATGCCGACCGCCGGCTGAACAGCGGCGCTCTCGGCGCGGCGATCTGCGCTGCGATGTCCGCGCGCGGCATCATCGCGCCCGCCGAGTGCGATCTCGGACTTCGTGGAGACCTGACCCTCATCGAGTCTCCAGCGCGCGACGTTCCGATTCCCGATGCCGCTCCGAATGGCATCAGCTCCACCCTGATCGTCTCGGACGCGCGCCCCGTCGACGCCGTGTTCGTCAGGGTCGACGTCGAGCACCCGTTCCGCGGCGATGTCCGCCTCTCCATCGTCTCTCCCGACGGGACCACCGTGGTTCTGCTGGCCGAGTCAGGCGACCCCGGCGACGGGATTCGCGCGACCTTCGGTCTCGACGCTCAGCCTCTGCAGTCGCTGACGACGTTTGCCGGCAGGAGTGCAGCCGGAGCCTGGACGCTGCGCGTCGCGGACTCGTTCGGCTCGAGACAGGGGCGAATCGTCAGTTGGGGCCTGCTGCTGCGCTTCTCCGGCGACGGCGCAATCGCGTCGAGGCCGCGTTCGAGCGGGTCGATCGTGGTTCCCGTCTCGGGGAATGTCGCAGGCGCGTTCGGGTCTCGTTTCGTGTCCGACGTGCGGCTGTTGAACTCGGGTGGCACCGACGCTCGCATCTCGCTCTTCTTCACGCCGAGCGGCACGGACGGTTCAACGACGTTTTCCGCGGTCAATCTGCTGATCCCCGCGGGGCATCTCATCGCGATCGATGACGTGGTCGGCGCGGTGTTCCGCGAGACGGGAACCGGGGTGATCGAAATCCGTGGAGACACGGCGAAGCTCCGCGTGACGAGCCGCATCTACAACGATGCGGAGCGCGGCACCTTCGGGCAGTTCGTCTCCACGCGCGGCCCCTCGATCGGCCGTGGCGCCACGCTTCACGTGCTTCACCTTTCGAACGGTGAATCGATGCGTTCGAACCTTGGCGTCGCGGAGGTTGCCGGCGCGCCGGGAGAGATCCAGTTCCAGCTTTTCGATTCGAAAGGAGGGCTGCTCGAGAGCATGACGGCGACGATTCCGCCATTCGGCCATCAGCAGTGGCCGCTTCTCGGAGGTCGGGCAGGGCTGCACGTCGACTCCTTCCGTGCCGAGGTGCGAGTGATCCAGGGTGACGCGCGCGTCGTGGCGTACGGGTCCGCGGTCGA
>JAMPYE010000344.1 GCA_023700825.1 Thermoanaerobaculia bacterium
AGAACCAGGTGTCGAGGACGTCGGTCTCCTGCGTGATCGCTTTCGAGCCGCACTTCGTGCACGAGGTCGGATCCTCGACCGCGACCATCACGTGCGCGCAGCTGCCACAGGTGAAGGCGGGGATGCGATGCCCCCACCAGAGCTGGCGCGAGATGCACCAGTCGTGGATGTTCTCCATCCAGTTGAAGTAGGTGGAGTCCCACGTCGACGGCGTGATCGTGATGCGGCCGTCGCGCACGGCTTCGATCGCAGGCTTCGCGAGCGGCTCGATCTTCACGAACCACTGCCGTGACACCATCGGCTCGACGATCGTCCGGCAACGCGCGCAGAAGGCGACGGAGTTCTTGTACGGCTTGACCTCGCGGAGCAGGCCGAGCGCTTCGAGGTCGGCCGCGACCTGCTTCCGCGCCTCCTCGCGCGTGAGGTCCGCGTATGCGTCACCCGCGGCCGGCGTCATCTTCCCGAGCTCGTTGATCACCTGGATGCTCGCGAGCTTGTGTCGCTGTCCGGTCTCGTAGTCGTTCTTGTCGTGCGCCGGAGTGACTTTCACCACGCCCGTGCCGAACGCGGGGTCGACGAGGATCGCGTCGCCGATGACCGGGATCTCTCGCCCGGTGAGCGGCAGCTTCACCATCCTGCCGATGAGGTGCTTGTAGCGCTCGTCTTCCGGATGCACCGCGACCGCGGTGTCGCCTAGCATCGTCTCGGGGCGAGTCGTGGCGACGGTGAGCGTCGCCGAGCCGTCGGCGAGCGGGTAGTCGATCGACCAGATGCGGCTGTCGCGTTCCTCGAACTCGACCTCGAGGTCGGAGATCGCCGTGTGGCAGCGCGGGCACCAGTTCACCATCGCGAGGTCGCGGTAGATCAGTCCGTCCTCGTAGAGTTTGACGAAGACGGTGCGCACGGCATGCGAGAGCCCCTCGTCGAGCGTGAAGCGCTCGCGCGTCCAGTCGCAGGAGCAGCCGAGCCGCTTGAGCTGGTCCTTGATCTGGTTGCCGTGGTCGTGCTTCCACTGCCAGACCTTTTCGACGAAGGCGTCGCGGCCGAGATCGTGGCGCGAGACTCCCGTCTTGGCGAGCTCGCGCTCGACGACCATCTGCGTGGCGATTCCCGCGTGGTCGGTGCCGGGGAGGAAAAGGGCCTCGAAGCCCGACATCCGCTTCCATCGCGTGACGATGTCGATAAGCGTGTTGACGAGCGCGTGGCCGATGTGGAGCCGGCCGGTGACGTTCGGGGGCGGGATGACGATCGAGAACTTCGGCTTGTCGCTTTTCGCGTCAGGCGTGAAGTAGCCGGCTTCTTCCCAGGCGGCGTACCAGCGCTGTTCGAATTCGGCGGGGGAGTATCGCGTCGAGAGCTCGGGTTTCGTATTGTCCATGATGGTCGAAAGGGCGAATTATAGTCCGGTGATGACGCTCCAGAAGGGATGTCTCCGCGCCGCGGAGGGTGGACGGCTGTGACAAGCACGCGCGGCGGGGCTTCATTCCAGTCCGGGCTCGTTCTCGGCATCGAGACTTCGTGTGACGAGACCTCGGTCTCTCTGCTCGATCGCGACGGCGTCGTCGGAGCCAATCTCATCGCCTCGCAGATCGAGCGGCACCGCCCGTTCGGCGGCGTCGTTCCCGAGATCGCCTCGAGAGAGCACCTCAAGCACCTCATGCCTCTCGTTACGAAGGCGACGGCCGATGCTGGCGTCTCGCTCGACGACGTCTCAGCCGTTGCGGTCACCGCGGGGCCAGGCCTCATCGGCGCGCTGCTGGTCGGCGTCGCCGCGGCGCAGGCGCTCGCCTGGGGCAGGGGACTTCCGCTTTACGCGGTGAACCATCTCGAGGGGCACATCGTTTCGCCTTACCTGAATCGAGAGGGAAGCGCGACGCCGATGCCGAAGCGCTATCTCGCGCTCGTGGTCTCGGGCGGGCACTCGTCGATCTACGACGTGCGTCCGGGAACGGAGGCGCCTGTCGCGATGCTGAACCGCACACGAGACGACGCCGCTGGCGAAGTCTTCGACAAGGTCGCGAAGTTCGTCGGTTTTCCCTATCCCGGCGGGCCGCACGTGGAGAAGGCGGGACGGCTGGCGACCACGTCGCGTTTCTCCTTCCCGGTCTCGAAGTTCAAGGATGGCTCGTTCGACTTCTCGTTCTCCGGCCTGAAGGCGAGTGCGATCCGCCTCGCGCGCACCGAGGGGCTCGAGGGAGCGGCATCCGACGGCGTGGTGAGCGAGGAGCTCGCCGACTTCTGCCGCGGCTTTCAGACAGCGATCGTCGAGCAACTCGTCGACCGCCTCGACGGCCTCTGGAGCGCGCTGTCCGGAGAGAGGGACCGGCCGACCGAGATCGCGATCGCGGGAGGAGTCGCCGCCAACGGCGCGCTCCGTGACGCGATCGACTCGTGGGGCCGCCGGAAGGGCATCGTCGTCCGGCTTCCGGAGAAGGTCTTCTGCACCGACAACGCCGCGATGATCGCCTTCGCCGCGATCGTCATGGGCGAGCCCGCGGCCGACCCGACCCGGATCATCGCCCGCTCGCGCTTCCAGCCTGGCACGCGGTTCCCGGATAGCAGAGGGTGACCGCGGGGAGGCCGTTTTCCGGTTTTCGACCGCTGGCCCTCAACCGAAGGGCTGGAGTCGGCACTGGTGTTTGCTGTCAGGCACGTTTCTTTGAAGTTAGAACGTTGAATGTTGAATCCAGAAAGAGGAACGCGGCCCAACTCCCTTTCTGGGTTCAGCATTCAACGTTCAACGCTTAAATTCAAAGCCCGAGCCCGGCGGCAGCCACCGGCACGCAAATTCAACCTAGACGCTCCTCCCCCGTTCCCCGTATCAATGGGCGAAACCTTTTCGACGCCTCGAGCGTCCCAAGGTGCGAGAGACGAAGAAAAGGCAACAAAGCTCAACCCTCCCTCCTAAACGATCGGAAAACCCAGCGCGTGGCTGGGTTTTTCCGTTTTGTGCGCCACCTCTTCCGGGCTCCCTGTTTCTGGTATCCATGGGCGAAACCTTTCTCCCGCCCGATCGTCCCATGGTGCGAGAGACGAAACGAAAGACATCAAACCCTCCCTCCCTCCTAGTGAACGAAAAAACCCAGCGCGTGGCTGGGTTTTTTCGTTTTGGGGCGACTCCCGATGAATAAACGGCGCGCCGCGGCCCGTTACTCAGCCTCGTGAACGTGACACGAACCGCCCTCTCCGCTGCCGGCACGCTCGCGGTCGCGCTGTTGATCGGCGCCGGGTGTGGCAAGGAAGCGCCCTCCGCGCGTCCGGCCGCCGACACGCCGGTCTTCATCATCTCGATCGACACCCTTCGGTCCGACCGCCTTCCTTTATATGGATACGCGAAGGGCTCGACCCCGGCGATCGACAACTTCCGCCGTGACGCGGTCCTCTTCCGTTCCGCCTTCAGCCACGCGCCGCTCACGCTGCCGTCGCACGCCTCGCTCATGACCGGCCTCGTTCCGTACCGCCACGGGGTCCGCGACAACATCGGTTACGCGATGAAACCGGAGCAACCGACGCTTGCGACGATCCTCAAGGAGAACGGCTACGCGACCGGCGGTGCGGTTTCGAGCTTCGTCATCCGTAGCGAGACGGGGATCGATCGCGGCTTCGACGAGTACGACGACCTGATGACCGTGTCACCGATGAAGTCGGTCACGTCCTGGACGCGCGACGGCGATCTCTCGCGCGAACTGCTGACGAAGTGGCTTCAGCGGACGACGACCCAGCGCGTGTTCGGATTCCTGCACCTCTACGAGCCTCACGGCCCCTACACCCCTCCGGAGCCGTACAAGTCGAAGCTCGCCGATCCGTACGACGGAGAGATCGCCTACGCCGACGCGATCGTCGGTCGCTTCCTCGACGACCTCCGGGCGAAGGGTCTCTACGACCGCTCGCTCATCATCCTGATGTCGGACCACGGCGAAGGCCTCGGCGATCACGGGGAAGTTGCCCACGGCGTCTTCGTCTACCGCGAGTCGATTCAGATTCCGCTGATCGTGAAGCTCCCCGGGAAGGCACGTGCCGGCGAGGAGATCGACCGCGTCGCGTCGATCGCCGACCTGATGCCGACGATCCTCGGGCAGCTCGGCATCGAGGCCGCGAAGGGAATCGACGGCATCGACCTCTTCTCGCCCGACGCCTCGAAGGCCCGGGCGATCTACAGCGAGTCGTACTTCCAGCGGCTCCACTACGGCTGGAAGGAGCTCGTGTCGCTCGTCGACACGAAGCACCACTACATCGACGCCCCGCGGGTCGAACTTTACGACTACGTTGCCGACCCTGCCGAGCTGAAGAACATTGCCGAAGAGCAGCGGCGCGTCGTGGCGGAGCGGCGGGGCGAGGTCGCGGCGATCGTCGCGGCGAGCCCGTTCGAGCAGCCGCGCGCCGCCTCTCCCGAGGACGTCGCCAAGCTCACCGCGCTCGGCTACCTCGGGTCGGGCCCGAGGGACGTCTCGGGCGACCTGCCCGACCCGAAGGACAAAATCGCAGACCTGACCCTGATGGGCCGCGGCACCTCGTACCTCGAGCGTGGCGACGCCGAGAAGGCGCTCGAGGTCGGCCGCGCGCTCGTAAAGTCGAATCCCGACTTCCTCCACGGATGGGGGCTCATCAGCTCCGCCTACGAGAAGATGGGGAAGAAGGAGCTGGCCCTCGTCGCGCTGGAAGAGCAGATGAAGCGCTCGAACGGGAGCCCTCAGGTCGCGCTGATGATGGCGGGCGTCTACGCCGAGCTCGGCCGCTACGAGGAGGCGAGGAAGCACGCCGAGCTCGCCCTCGGGTATGCGCCGGCCATCGCGCGCGAGACGCTCGCGTCGATCGCGATGCGGCAGGGCCGTCTCGACCTCGCCGAGGCCGAGGCGCAGAAATGCGTGGCCCTCGAGCCTAACAGGGTACAGCCGCTCATGCTCCTCTCGGAAGTGCGCAACAAGCAGCAGCGCTTCGGCGAAGAGCTCGAGTATCTCGACCGGACGAAGGCGATCGTCGCGAGCTTCAGGATGCCGCCGATCCGCGAGCTCGAGTTCCGCCGCGGGGAGGCGCTCCTGCGCCTCGGGCGCGTCGGTGAGGCCGAGGCCGCGCTGCGTGCCGAGACCGAGGGCTTTCCCGACAACCTGAGGTCGTGGTCGAGCCTCGCGCTCGTCGTCGGCGCGCAGGGCCGCTCCGCCGAGGCGAAGACGATCCTCGCGCGAGCGAAGGAAAAGAACCCGGGGCCGAAGATGGCCGAGCTCGCAAGGCAGACACTCCGCGTGATCGAGGAAGGCGAGCGGCAGGGGCGTTAGCGCGAAGCGGCGGGCCAGAGGCCAGCGGTACAGCCGG
>JAMPYE010000345.1 GCA_023700825.1 Thermoanaerobaculia bacterium
ATCTCCTCGGCGATCTTCAGCGCCTCTTCGCCCCGCCCGAGGCAGACGGTCGAGTAGCCGGCGCGCTCGAGATGCTCGACGAGCTGGTCGCGGAACTCGACGTCGTCCTCGACGATCAGCACCGTCGGCTGAACGCCATCCTCCCCGCCCGTAACGATTTCCCGCGTCTCGAAATGATGGGCGGTGATCTCTACCGGAAGGACCACGCGGAAGACGCTCCCCTCACCGGGCGTCGACTGCACGTCGACGATGCCCCCCTGGATCTCGACGAGCTTCCTCACGATGGCGAGCCCGAGGCCCGTACCTCCCGGCAGCACCGACCCTTCCTCGGTCTGACGGAACTCCTCGAAGATCATCTGCTGCAGCTCGGGCTGGATTCCGACGCCGAAGTCGCGGACGGTGATCTTCACGCTGTCGACGCCGAGAGGCGATGCCTCCGCGTCCAGCGCTACGGCGTCGACTTCGACGCGTCCCTGATCGGGCGAGAACTTGATCGCGTTCGAGACGAGGTTGTAGAGGATCTGGCGAACCTTTGGCCCGTCGACGTGGATGACGGGGACGTCGTCCGCGACGTTCGCGACGACCTCGATTCCCTTTCGTGTCGCCATCCCCACCAGCACGCCGCGAACGCTCGAGATCAGCTCGACGAGCAGGATCGGCTCCGCGTGGACTTCCATCCTCCCCGCCTCGATCTTCGATAGATCGAGCAGGTTGTTGATCAGGTTCAACAGGTGATGGCCGCTGTCGAGGATGTTGCGCATGAAGCCGAGCTCGCGGCCTGCTACCTTCGGCGCGAGGCGCTCGTTCAGGATCTCGGAGAAGCCGATGATCGAGTTGAGCGGCGTCCGCAGCTCGTGGCTCATCGTCGCGAGGAAGCGGCTCTTCGTCCGGTTCGCCTCGACGCTCCGCTCGTTCGCGAGCTGCAGTTCGCGCGCGTGGCGCTCGAGCCGGCGCGAGTACTCCTTGAGCTCCTCGGTGCGCTCGTCGACGATCTGCTGCAGCTCGCGATTGCGCCGCTCGATCTGC
The DNA here is from genome assembly GCA_023700825.1 of Thermoanaerobaculia bacterium. Lineage (GTDB taxonomy): Bacteria > Acidobacteriota > Thermoanaerobaculia > Gp7-AA8 > Gp7-AA8 > JACPDH01. Next base: position 1,027 of record JAMPYE010000345.1, read on the forward strand.
CGCGTCCTCACTCGCATGACGAGGATCAGCAACACGCCGAGGAGCAGCACTCCGGCGAGGCGCGCCCAGAGCGTCTTCCACCAGGGGGGAAGGACGACGAGTGTGAGTCGCGCGGGATCGATGCTCCAGGCTCCCTCGCGGTTCGTCGCCCGCACCTGGAAGCTGTAGGTTCCGACGTCGAGGTTCGTGTACTCCTTGAAGGGAACCGGCGTCTCGACCGACCAGTCGGCGTCGAAGCCGACGAGCTGGTACTGGTAGCGGACGTCGCGCTCGTCTTTGAACGCGGGGCCGCGGAAGTGGATGACGACGCGGTTTTCGCTCCAGGGCAGCTCGACCGTGTCCTGGAGCCATCCGGTAGCCCCGCTTGCGCCCGCCGCCGAGAACGGCGCTCGCAGAATCCGCGTCCCCTCACCCGCCACGACGTGATCGACGATCGCCGTGGGCGGTGGCGCCGTGGCGGGCACCTCCGCGCGCATCCGGTAAAGCGTGAGCCCCTGGCTGAACCCCATCCAGATGCTTCCATCGTCGTCGAACGCCAGGGCCGAGTTCATCAGCACTTCGTTCCCCGCGAGCCCGTTCTGCTTCGTGAGGTGACGGACAACGCGCCCCCCCTGCTGCTTCGGGTCGAAAACGAAGATGCCGTTGGACGTGCCGAGCCAGAGCAATCCGTTCTTCGCTTCGACGATCGCGGCGACGGTGTCGGAGGTCAGCCCCGCCTCGGCGCCGTAACTGACGAAGCGGTCTGCCGCCGCGTCGAAACGCGCGAGCCCGCCACCCGACGTCCCCGCCCAGATCGTGCCGTCGCTGGATACATAGACTTCGTTGACCGCCTTACTCTCGAGACCCTGCTGGACGGAGTAGTTCCGGAATCGCCTTCCGTCCCAGACGTCGATGCCGTTCGTCGCGGTCGCCATCCAGATCCGCCCGTCGCGATCCTCCGCGAGGCAGTAGACGACGTTGCTCGAGACTCCCTCGGCCATCGTGAAGCGCTGCACCTGCGGCTTCGGCGCACTCAGGTCGAGCCTTGCGGCCCCGCCGGACGTGCCAAGCCAGAGGAATCCCTTCGAGTCCTCAATGACGTCGTCGACGTAGCTGTCGGGAAGCCCATCGGCCTCCGTGAAGACGCGCTCGACCTTACCGTTGCGAATTCGCGCGAGGCCTCCGCGCGTCCCGGCCCAGATCGAGCCGTCTTTCGACTGGACGAGGTCCCAGATGCCGTTCGACGGCAGGCCCTCGGCCGTCGTGATGTTCGAAACCTCCCACGGCTTGTCGCGGAGGCCGGTGGGCTGGAGACGCGAGATGCCTTCACTCGTGCCGACCCAGACGGCGCCGCCTGAGTCGGGCACCACCGAATGGACCGTGCTCGTGACGAGCCCGTCGCGCTCGCTGAAGTTGAGGTAGCTCTCCGTGAGCAGTTTGCTGAGCCCGTTGTTGAGTCCGATCCAGAGCGTGCGCTCACGGTCTTCGAAGAGCGAATAGACCCCGTTGACGTTGAGGCCGTTCCTGCGGCCGATCCAGCGGCACTGGTCGACTGCCGGCGCACGGCAGATCGCCACGCCGCCGTCGACCGTTCCGATCACCAGCTCGTCGCGCGAATTGACCAGGAGCGCGTAGACGTCGGCGCCGGGGAGTGTCTCGCCCTTCGTGAACTGGACGAAGCTCGTGCCGTCGAATCGCACGAGCCCCGCGCCTCGCGTGCCGAAGTAGAGGTTTCCCTCACGATCCTCCGTGATGGAGCGAACGGCGCTGCCGGGAAGCCCCTGGCCGGTCGGGTAGATGCGCACCTGCGAGATCGTGCCGTCGGAGCGAGGCGAGAAGCGTCCCACGCTCCCCTCGCGCGTGCCGACCCAGAGATCGCCCTTCGAGTCGGAGAAGATCGAGTAGAGAAATCCGCCCGGGAGACCGTCACGTTCCGTAAAGGTGCGAAGCGACTTTCCGTCGAAGACGCTGACTCCGCCTTCCTGGGTCGCGAACCAGACGTGGCCGTAGGCGTCGATCGCCGACGCCCAGACGGGGCCGCGCCCGAGGCCCTCGGCTTCGGTGTAGGCGCGAACGGTCCTGCCGTCGTACAGCGCAACGCCGGCGTTCGTTCCGAACCAGAGATTGCCGTCGGGCGCTTCGATGATCGTGCGGACGAGCGGGTCGGGCAGTCCGTCGCGAAGTCCGATGGTCTTGAACTGCTGCCCGTCGAAGCGCGTCACGCCGTGGGTCGTGCCGAACCACATCACGCCGCGACGGTCCTGGTAGATGCTCCAGACCTGCGACGCGCCGAGGCCGTCGTCGATCGAGTAGTTACGGATGTGGTAGGTCTGGGCGAAGAGAGGTACGCCGGCCGCGAGAAGCGCGAGCAGCGAGGCGAGCAGCAGCGCGACGCGCGGCGATACCCGTTCCTTCACGCATCCTGCCGCTTCGATCATGCCGTCCCTCTCGAAAGAAAGCCCGCAACTGGAGAAAGCAAGTATATCGGGATGACGAGGCGGGAGGCGAAAGGCGGGAAGGCAAGTCAAAGGTCAGAGGTCAAAGGTCAAAGCAGGCACGCGGAGCAGGCCGAGTCGCGCATCCGAGCTCGCCCGTGCGCGTCGTCATGAACGCAGCGAAGCGGAGTGAAGAACCGCGCAGGCTGGTACGCAGTTCGCTGCGACCCCGGGGTGGATGGCGCGATCGTACTACCCTGCGAGGTCCCTCCTCCCTCTCCCGCTTCGCGGGATCGGTCGTCGGGACGACATCTCGATCCGTCAGCGTGCCGAGGGAGACTTCGCCCGCTCGCCTGCTTTGACCTTTGACCTCTGGCCTATGACCTGCCGTCCGCAACGCTCCGCTCGCGCCATCCTCTCTTCTCGACGTCCTCGAACGGCAGAGTGGAGTTCGCGTAGTACTCGAGCAGGGTGAGCTCCCGAGGTGACCAGCGCCACTTGCCGTTCTGCTGTTCGACGAGGTGGCGAAGCTCGAGGACGAGCCGCGCTTCGGCCCAGACCTCGGAGCCGGAGCCTTCGCGCGCCATCCAGACGCGGTCGACGAAACGCGAGGCGCGGGCGTCGTTGATTTCCGTGACGAGCTCGTGCTCGTCGATCCATTCCCCGGCCGGATGCGCGGCGAACACCGCGGCTACGATTGCGACGGGCGTGAGCGGATAGGCGTCGGAGATGTTGCGCATGATCGTGCGCCCGAGCTCGGCGAGGTACGGCTTCCGAGTCTCGAAGCTCTCGGCGAGGATCTCGGGATGGTCGCGGACGAAGTCGTCGAGCCGCACCGGCCTGCCGAACGAGACCATCGCGTAGCCGTAGCGTTTGAAGCGCCGGCGCAGGCTTCGCCAGAGACTGAAGAAGAGGAAGTCGACCGAGCTGGAGAGCTTCTCCCAGCGAGAGCGCCGGTCTTCCGTGCCGACGAGCTCCTCGCTGAGATTCCGATCCTCGAGCACGCGGTCGTAGCTGACCGCGGTCGGCACGAAATAGAGCGGCGCCGTGAAGCGCGCGTCACGCTTGGAGAGAACGAGGTAGTCGAGCATGCCGAGCTTGGGCTTCTGGAAGGCACCGTCGCGCGAGAGCCCGCCCTCCAGGAAGACACCCTGCGTCACGCCGCTGCGAGTGATCGTCGCGACGAATTGAGAGAGAACCGTGTGGTAGAGCGGCTCGCGGAAGCGGCGGCGAATGAAGTAGCCGCCGAACCACTTGAAGAGGTGGTTGAGCGGCCAGACGCGCGCCCATTCGCCGACGGCGTAGGAGAGCGAGATGAACTTGAAGAGCATGTGCGCGACGAGGACGTAGTCGACGTTCGAGCGGTGGTTGATCATGTACACGACGACGGCGTCGGGCTCGAGCTCGCGGTTGAGGCGCTCGATGTGCTCACGGTCGACGACCACCCAGTAGAAGAGATAGAGGAACGCGCGGGCGACCGGCCCGCCGAAACGGTAGTACGCGAGGAGATTGAACTTCGGCATGATCTCGAAGAGGTAGATCTTCGCCTGCCTCTCCGCCGCCTCCACCGAGACCTTGTGGTCATGCGCGTACTTCTTCACGGCCTCAACGACCTTCGGGCTCCCGAAGACGTCCAGTCGGATCTCCGAGTGCTTGTGGCGCATCTTGTAGCGGTTGATGCGCAGCTTGCGGGTGCGGACGAGATCCCGCGCGTGGCGGTTGAGGAACGCCGTGAGAAGCACGACAAGAACGATCAGCGCTGCCGCCGCGATCAGGTAGGTCGTCATGAGCGTAGAACGGGGGAAGGATAGCGCAAGAGCGGAGCCGGTGTCGGTGATCGCAGGGGTTCCGCGGATG
>JAMPYE010000346.1 GCA_023700825.1 Thermoanaerobaculia bacterium
ACGAAGAACGCGACCTTTATCGACTTCCCTGTCTTTGATTCACCCTCACCATTCGGGCACGGAAGCTCGGGGATCGTCCTTCGTTACTGCCCGTGGTGTGGGGTTCGCTTCAGCGACACGCCGCTCGATATCGATCCGATGGACAACCCAAACCCGATTTTGCCAGCCCATCCTGGTGCTGGCACCCACTGCTGCGAGATGATGAACATTCACACGAGCGGCGAAGACTTGATCGTCATATATGACGAGGTGAAACACCTGTATGTCCGGCCCATTTTTGACGGATCACACGAGACGGCTTTTCTCGGCCGAAGCGGCATCGTGCTGAAGTATTGCCCGTGGTCAGGAGATGTTCTCCCTAGCAGTGGGGACTCCGAAGCGCTCGAAGAGATACGTCTCCCGGGTGACCTTACGAACCCCCGCTATTAGTCAAAGGAGTTCCGCGGGGAAGGGATGGGTGCTGACTCGAATTCCGGAGAATCTGTTGGAGTGATAATTTGCGACGGTTGCGCGCACCGTGTCGGTGGCCTGCGAATTCGTGAAATGCAGGCTGGTTAAAATGAGCAGGTTTAAATGAGGGTGAGTGTAGTTGCCGCTTCCTCAAGGCGTTTCTCTCGCCTGCTGATCAGGGAACTAGCCAACCTAGGCTAGCGTCAATAACACCAGCCTTCTGGGCTGGCGGAAATGGGCGTTTCGTCGCATCGAGACGCGCCGTGTGCACCCGACAGGAGTCGAACCTGTATCACCAGCTTCGGAGGCGCGGGTCAGGCGTCACACGCGAATCCAGCGTGTGCATGCGCCGTTTAGCGTGTGCTGGGACAACCCGGACGTCACCAGCTTCGGCGCTTGAGGACATCCGGAACCAGAAGAGAGATGGAGCCTGAAGGAGCGGTGCAGCGCAGTGATACACGGGCTCGCGGTTATGTTCAATGCGCAAGCGGAGTAGTGCTCGCGACGCGTCCCGGATGCACTGGTCCAACAACGCTGCGCGATTCTAGCACAAACCCCCGCGTATACGGGTGTCAACTAGCGACGTAGAGGCCTCGATGGAGACCTGAATGGAGACATCGAGTCGCTTCGGTTACGTCGTACCGCTGCTCAGTGACATTTCGCCGACTCCCCGCTGCCCAGATGCGCCCCTCCCGTCGTGGTAGAACAACACTAGTCGCGTCACTCCATCAGGTTACGCTTGCTTGGGCTGCCTTCCAGCACATTCGAACCGGAAAAGGCGAATGGTGAGTTGCAGAACCATCACCGCCTCGATCAACGCATAAATCCCGATCATCTTCGCGACCACGATCGCGTCCGTCGTAGGAAACACGATTGCGAGCACGCCGAACAAGATCGACACGACTGCAGCGGCCAGAAGGGACCACTCATCGGGAATCTCCCTGCGAAGGGCCATCGAGCCGGCAGCGTCGGTGACACCGCGAAGCAACGCCCATGCCGCCGCGACGGAGAGGACCGTGGCTGTCTTTGCATCGGGATGCTGGAGGGCGACCCCACCCGCTACAACGCCGATCGCGCCGGCGAGTACCCAAAGAGGCCACCGTATCAGCGTCCCTACGCAAAGCGTCCACGCGCCATCTACGAGTGCGTACGCACCGAGGAGAATCACGATCGTTGCCACGGGCGCACCAGGCACGAGGATCGTTGCGCCAGCCAGTAGCAGCGCAAACACGGCACGGGACGACGAGAACCACCAGCGGTGCTTCAACGTGCGGTTATGGGGCTTTTCCTGAAGTTGTTCGAACATTGGCTCCTCCCTTTGGGGTTCGCGACCGCGCTTCCCGCGGTTCGCCAAGGCGCGGTCACAGGCGTGCGGCTAATACCGCTCATTGCGTTCCCTCGCGACGCCAGCCCGGTGAGACTTGGAGACTACTGCCGACATCTGTGGACTCTGGTTGCAACGATTGACGAGTCGCGGCGTTTTCGGTCCAGCACGGGCTGTGTGCGATCTCGAGCCCATAGAGCTTCGCGATCAATTCGATTGCCGTCTCCGGGAGATATCGACCGGTCATGCGGATCGGGAGGTCGCCCACCTCGACCGTCGGGGAGACGGCGAGGAGAAGCAGGTGCGTCAGCGCGAGTGCGACGCTCGTGGTCGTCTGGCTCCGGTGGAGACCAGTCTCGCGTTGCCGTAACACTCGCTCTTCGTGCATTCCCTGTCCAAACTCCGACTCCAGAAGCTCCTCCCATGTCGTTAGGATGATCTCAATGGTGAACGATCGCGCGCCCGACTCGACATACTGCGGTATCGCGCGACGTAGGTCGTCGGGTTCGATCCCGCGAGCTGCGGCGGAGCTCCAGTCGAGCGCGAGCAGCCTATCGATGGTGAGTCCCACGGGTGGGGTATCGATCTCCACCACGAGCTGGCGGTCGTTGTAGCGGCCGCGATGCGATGTGCGTTCGACGACAGTCGCCGTACCCTGGGCTTTGATTGCCCATTCCAGGAAATCGAGCCGACGGGCCGGCGCGGCGAGCTTCACCCCGATAAGATCGTCAATGCGGAGGTCTTCTCGCTCAAAGCGGAGCTGCCCCAGCTCGAACGCCTCGCAAATCTGCCGTTCGAGCTCGACGTGCCTCTCCTGTGAGGAAGCCTCGCTAGGATCGGAAACCACCGCGAGGGTTTGTGCCTCCTTGGTGATTCGCGCTGTTGCAAGCCGAGCTGCCTTCTCTGCGAGCCGGGTAATCGATTTGATGCGAATCATTGCCGCGGTGAAGACGTCCGCCTCCTCCAGCACGAAGGCATCGACCGGCGTCGTGGGGAAATACTGTTCGGCGTGGAGCCTAAAGCGCGAGAGAAGGTCGCGTGATCGCTCGGAGGGTTGCCTGCACGCGGACATGAGCCAGCGCCTCAGCTCATCCTTCGTTCTTACTTGCCGCGCGTTTGCAGCCCATTGTGTGCTGAGTACAGCCGAGAAAAGCTCTTCCACAGCGGGGCGTGATATTAGAGGATCGAGCAAGAACACCTCGGTGACGAAGCGTCCGTCTCCAGTTCGCGGATGGCCCGCGAGCCAGCGTGTGGAGAGTTCGAACAGCCGATCCCTTTGAGTCAAGCCTGTCAGGTACATGCCTTGCCTCCTTGCGCGCGGCAGCGCTCATTCCAGACGCGCTTCAATTACCCCGCGTTGTTTGTGACGCGGATTCTCAAAACCTCCGCTCGAAAGAGAGGTTGATCCAGTCGCTCGCGCTGCCGGGACCGCCCCCTTCTCGCTGGCCGAGGTAGCGGTAGTACGTGACATGCACGGCGTACGTGGGATTACCGCCGTGTAGACCCAGCAGAAGCTCAGGCTCGCTGGCGTTCGTTTCGAATCCGGGGTGGTGGCCACCGTTCTCGGTGCGTCCACCCGATGTAACGACCATCTCGTCGATCCAGGCCGCACGCACGACGATCGACGCATAGCCTCGCCATCCGTTGTTCGTGCGGTGACGGGAGTGAGCGGGGACGTAGACGGGATCGAGGACGATTCCGCGCCCCGCTGGATCGGGAATGTGTGTAAAGCCCATCGGCAGTCCCCAGCCGAGCCGGAGCTCGACCTGCCCGTCGACGAATTGCGCGAGGTTGCCGAGGCCGACCTGTCCCCCGACCGAGAGATCGCTCGCCCAGCGCCCGGGCGCATAGTCTTCCTGCTTCGCGGAGACGACCTTACGGCGCCACGCGTAGTTGAGATTGCCGAGCCACTTCGTGTCGAGCTGGTTCCTCCACCCTTTGGCGGGCGTTCCGTACCCGAGGTCCTCGTGGACGAGGCCCTGGATCTCTTCGGCCTGCGAACAGGGTCCCATGCAGCCGGCGTAGAGCTGGAGGGCGGAGAGCTGGTCGTTGTCGTACGCGGACCAGGAAACGTGAGCCCCCAGAATGCCCGCGTAAGGGACGTCGTCAGGCTGTAGCTCCGCGATCGTGAGGTCCTCCGGTGTAAACATCAGCTGGCTTATGCCTAACGAGACCCTGACGACGCGACCTCCGTCGCCGTCGTCTCCGAGTCCCGGAAGTCGGCCGATCTGCTGGCCAACCGGCCCCTGCCAGCGGTCGTCGAGCCCCGTGTGAAGCTGGAGGCTCCACCCGGCGGAGAAGGCATCGTCGGAGCCCAGCGCGGTGTCGTTGTCGAACTCGAACCGGAACAACCGCGACGCGCTTGAGGCATTGTCGGCGGGTGGCGTCTGTGAGGCGGCCGGCAATGCCAGCCACCCCGCGAGCAGGAGCACGATGCCGACCGGCCACACGCTGACGCGCGCTGTACCGACCTTCAGGCTCACACGCCGCCCCCGAGGACTTTATAGAGCTCGACGCGGTTGGCCTGGCGCGCGAGCTTCACGCCGACGAGCGTGCGCCGCGCGTCGTAGGCCGCGCGCTCGGCGACGAGCACGCCGAGGTAGCCGTCGAGCCCCGCCCTGTAGCGGGCTTCGGCGAGTCGCTGCGCGGTGACGAGCTCCTCGACGAGTGCGCGCTGTGCATCCTCCTGCTCGGTGAACGTAGCTCGGAGCGCGAGGGCGTTGTTGACCTCGGAGAACGCGACCTGGATCGCCTTCTCGTATTCCGCGACGGCGATGTCGCGGTCGAGCTGCGACGCCTTCAGGTTCGCGCGAAGCGAGCCGCTGGCGAAGAGCGGAGCTACGATCTGAGGGACGAAGCTCCATGTTCGCGTTCCCGAGTCGAAGAGGCCCGACAGCGACGAGTCCATCGTCCCCGTGCTCGCGGTGAGCGTGATGCGCGGGAAGAACGCCGCGCGCGCCGCGCCGATGTTCGCGTTCGCGGCGACGAGCTGCTGCTCCGTCGCGAGGATGTCAGGGCGGTTGAGCAGCACGTCGGAGGGAATCCCCGCGGTGAGCTCCTTCATTGCGCCGACCGTATCGAGTGCGTCCGGCAGAAGCTCCGCCGGCACCGGGGTGCCGACGACGAGGTCGAGCATGTTGCGATCGACTGCGACCGCGCCCGAGAACCGCGCGACGTTCGCCCGCGACGCCTCCGCCTGAGCCTGTGCCTGGTGAAGGTCGAGACCGGTGGAGATGCCGGCGTCGTGACTCTTTCGGATCAGATCGGCCGACCGGAGCTGCGCGTCGAGCGTCGCCCGCGCGAGCGTGAGATTTTCCTCGTCGGCGGCGAGCTGCAGGTAGCTTCCGGCCACGGCCGCGACGATCGTGAGCTGCGCGGCGCGCTCTGCTTCCTCCGTCGCCTGATAGCGCGCGAGCGCCGCGGCGTTCAGGCTCCGGATGCGGCCGAAGAAGTCGAGCTCCCACGCCGTGGTGCCGATGTTGACCGAGTACGTTTCCGAGTACTCCGC
>JAMPYE010000347.1 GCA_023700825.1 Thermoanaerobaculia bacterium
AGCTCCTCCGCTTCGATCGTCTGCCCCGGCAGGAGGTCAAGTTCTCCCGCGGGAACATCTACATCCGCGACCGTAACCGCTGCCAGTACTGCGGGCGCAAGTTCTCGACCTCGGAGCTCTCTCTCGATCACGTCATCCCGATCTCCCGCGGTGGCCGTTCGACCTGGGAAAACGTCGTCTGCGCCTGCCTGGGTTGCAACGTGCGGAAGGGAAACAAGCTCGTCGCCGAGAGCGGAATGGATCTGATTCGCCAGCCCGTCCGTCCGAAGTGGCATCCCCTTCACCGGTTGCAGGGGCGCTCGTTCCCCGAGATCTGGAAGAACTTCGTCGACGTCGCCTACTGGAACGTCGCCCTCGACCAGAACGAGTAGCCGTCCTGCGGGCGGAATCGAGAACCGAGAGGGTGAAAGGCGGGGCGGTGCCCGAAGCACGATTCTCCATTGCTCATTCTCCATTCGACATTCTTCGTTTCGGCTTCTCTGCATCTTCCAGGGCCGCAATGTCGATTGGAGAATGAGGAATGGCGGTTCGCCCGAGCCCGAGCCTGGCCGTTTCGTCGCGATCAACCCCGTCCCTTCCCTCGCGCCGGATTTTTTGAGTCCCACGCGTCTGTTTGAGGCACGGCCAGCCCCCTCCAGGGTGGGCTGCGCGACGATCGAGGACGACACGACGATGTTCGACAACCTGCAGGACAAGATGGACCGGGTCTTCAAGACCCTGCGCGGCGAGGCAACCCTCAACGAATGGCACATCGACTCCGCGCTGAAAGAGATCCGTGTCGCGCTCCTCGAGGCTGACGTCCACTTCAAGGTCGTCAAGGAGTTCACCGGAAAGGTCCGCGAGCGCGCCGTCGGGCAGGATGTCCTCACGGCCTTCTCGCCGTCGCAGCAGGTCGTCAAGATCGTTCGCGACGAGCTCCAGGAGCTCCTCGGCGGCAGCCAGGTCGCTCTCGCGATCGTCGGAACGCCCGCGGTCGTCATGATGACGGGTCTCCAGGGATCGGGAAAGACGACGACCTCCGGCAAGCTCGCGCTGCACTTGAAATCGCGGGGCAAGAAGCCGCTGCTCGTTCCTTGCGACGTCTACCGTCCCGCCGCGATCGACCAACTCAGGATCGTCGCGCGCGAGACGAAGACGCCCTTCTACGAGATCGGCGAGCTCCGCGATCCGATCCGCATTGCGCAGGACGCGCTTCGCGAAGCGCGCACGATGTTCCACGACGTCGTCATCCTCGACACCGCGGGCCGGCTCCACATCGACGAGGAGCTGATGACGGAGCTCCAGAAGATCAAGGGCGAGGTTCGCCCGAGCGAGATCCTGTTCGTCGCCGACGCGATGACGGGCCAGGACGCCGTCAAATCGGCACGCGAGTTCGACGAGCGGCTCGGTATCACGGGCATCGTGCTCACCAAGCTCGACGGTGACGCGCGCGGCGGTGCCGCCCTGTCGATCAAGTCGGTCGTCAACAAGCCGATCAAGCTCGTCGGCATGGGCGAGAAGTACGCCGACCTCGAGCTCTTCTACCCCGACCGCATGGCGCAGCGAATCCTCGGCATGGGCGACATGCTCTCGCTCATCGAGAAGGTCGAGGCCGAGGTCGACCGCAAGGAAGCCGAGCGCCTCGCAAGCCGCGTCGCCAAAGACAAGTTCACCCTCGAGGACCTTCGCTCCCAGCTCGCGCAGGTCAAGAAGCTCGGCCCGATGTCCCAGGTCATGAAAATGCTCCCGAACATGGGTGGTCAGAAGATCCGCGAGGAGGACGTCGACGAGACCGCGGTGGTCCGGATGCAGGCGATCCTCGACTCGATGACGCGCCAGGAGAGGGAGTACCCCCAGATCATCAATGGCGCGCGGAAGAAGCGAATCGCCCGCGGTTCGGGGCGGACCGTGCAGGAAATCAATCAGCTCATGAAGCAGTATCTGGCAATGAAGAAGATGATGAAGAGCTTCTCCAAGGGGATGGGCCCGCGGAAGCTGGCGAAGTTCGCCAAGGGGCTCCCCCCCGATCTTCTCCGTTGACGAGCTGCCCGCTTTGCTGAAATAGTGCCGCGGCCAGCGTGGTTTCTGGTCATTCGACGCCGCTGGAGGCGTCCGAAGGACGAAGTTTCTCCGGCCGGACAGCAGTAGCGAACAGGCCACGCTCTCAAGGAGTTATCAGAATGTTGAAGATCCGTCTCCGCCGTTCCGGCTCGACTCACTCGCCGTTCTACCGTGTGGTGGTGTCCGACTCGCGTCTGACGCCGTCCGCCGCGACGGTCGAGCAGATCGGGCACTACAACCCGACGAAGAACCCGGCCGAGGTCAAGCTCGACAAGGCTCGCATCGAGTACTGGGTGGGCAAGGGTGCCCAGATGACTCCGACGGTCAAGTCCCTTTTCAAGAAGGCCTGAGCGGATGAAGGACCTGGTCGAGTTCATCGCGAAGTCCCTCGTGGACCAACCTGATCAGGTTCGGGTCGACGAGGTGAAGCGCGGTGACACGACCGTGGTCGAGTTGCGCGTGGCGCCCGACGACCTGGGAAGGGTGATCGGGCGTCAGGGCCGCACGGCCCGCGCGATGCGCAACCTGATCGCCGCCGCCGAGCGTGGCGGCTCGCGCACCATCCTCGATATCCTCGACTGAGCCAGGGGGTCGCATGACTCCGCACAGCGCATCGGGACCTGGTCCGGCTGACCCGGACCGCCTCGTCCTCCTCGGCGTGATCCGCCGCCCGCACGGCGTGCGCGGCGAGGCGAGCGTCGAGATGTTGACCGATGACCCAGGAAGGCTCTCCGAGCTGGAATCGGTCCTCCTCGTCTCCCCCCGTCGCGACAAGGTTCTTCCAGCCCGAATCCTCGGCTGCCGCGTCCACAAAGGGCGCGCCCTGGCGCTCTTCGACCTGTTCAAGAGCCCCGAGGAAGTCGCCGAGTACCGAGATTGGTCAGTGGAGATACCCGAGAGCGAGAGCCGCGACCTCGGCGAGGGCGAGTACTACATCCACGATCTGATCGGGCTCGAAGTGCGTGACGAGACGGGCCGGTCCATCGGCCGCGTGTCGGAAGCGCTCGAAAGCTCCGTGCAGCTGCTGCTCCGGGTGGACCGGGTTTCCGGCGGGAGCTTCGAGATGCCATTCGCTGAGGCGTTCGTCAGGAACGTCGATCTCGGGGCGAAGCTGCTCGTGGTCGAGCTTCCGGCAGGGCTCGAGACGTTGAACGACCCGGAGCCGCCGAAGCCGAAGCAACGGAAGCGCGAGACCTCATGAGCGCGCCGCTTCGCTTCGACGTGTTGACGATCTTCCCGCGAATGTTCGACGCGTTGCTCGACGAGGGCATCGTCGCGAAGGCGGCGGGCAACGGTGTCCTCGAGATCGAAGTGCGGGACCTGCGCGAGTTCGCGACCGACAAGCACAACTCGACCGACGACGAGGCCTACGGCGGCGGGGCGGGGATGGTGATGCTGGCCGAGCCGGTCTTCCGCGCCATCGACACGATCCGGGCGCTCCCGTCGCGCGAAGGCGAGAGGCCGTGGGTGGTCGAGCTGTCCCCGCAGGGGCGGCTCTTCGACCAGGCGAAGGCGATCGAGCTTTCGGCGCGCGGCTGGGTGGTCCTGCTCTGCGGCCGCTACGAAGGATTCGACCATCGCGTTCGGGAGGCCGTGGTCGACGAGGAGATCTCGATCGGTGACTTCGTCGTCACGGGAGGGGAGCTCCCGGCGATGATGCTGATTGATGCGGTCAGCCGGATGGTCGACGGGGTGGTCGGGAAGAGGAATTCTGTGGAGGCAGATTCGTTCTACGAAGGCTTGCTGGACTACCCCCACTACACCCGCCCTGCGGAAGTGAGGGGGATGAAGGTACCGGAGGTTCTGATCTCCGGGCACTTCGAGAAGATCCGGCGGTGGCGCAAGGAACAGTCGCTCATCGCGACGCTCCGGAAGCGGCCTGATCTGCTCCGGGGAGCGCGTCTCGACGATGAGGCGCGCGCGATGCTCGCGGCGATCGAGAAGGCAGAAAGACGCGGCGAATAGGGGAACCCCTTGCCTGACGGCAGGAAATAAGGCATCCTTATCGCCCTTTTTTAGCAGTTGAGTCAGGAAGGATTTACGCCATGGCAGAAATCATGAAGTTGGTCGAGCAGCAGCAGACGACCCGGGAAATGCCGGACTTCGGACCGGGCGACACGATCAAGGTCCACGTGAAGGTCAAGGAAGGCGACAAAGAGCGCATCCAGATCTTCCAGGGGATCGTGATCTCGCGCCGCGGCGGCGGCACTCGCGAGATGTTCACGGTACGGAAGGTGTCGAGCGGAGTCGGCGTGGAGAGGATGTTCCCGCTATACTCGCCGACGATCGACAAGATCGAGGTCCAGCGGCATGGACGGATCCGGCGCGCAAAGCTTTACTACCTCCGTGACCTCAGGGGCAAGGCTGCCCGCATCGAAGAGAAGCGCAAGTCGTAACGACTCCTCATCCGGGGGGCGCAACCGCGCCCCCCGCATACTCTCTTTTCCCGAGCCAGTAAGCCGAGAGCTCGCGCGCCTTGCCGAAATGGGCGCGCTCGAGCGTGAGCTTCGCGTCGACGGGTTCATGGCGATCGCAGGCACGGACGAGGTCGGTCGCGGCTGTCTGGCCGGCCCGGTCGTCGCCGCCGCGGTGATCCTCGGAGCCGAATCGGTTCTGCCGCGCCTCGACGACTCGAAGAGGCTGAGCGCGGCCGAGCGGGCGTCGCTCAGCTGCCGGATCATCGCCTCGGCGCGCGCAGTGGCGGTCGGGGTGGTCGAACCCCCCACGATCGACCGCATCAACATCCTCGTGGCGAGCAAGATGGCGATGCGTCACGCCGTCGAAGCACTCGAGCTGAGGCCTGACGCGCTGCTCACCGACGCGGTCTACCTCGACGAGTTGATGATTCCGCAACTACCGATCGTCAGGGGGGACTCGCGAAGCGTATCCATCGCTGCGGCGTCAGTGGTCGCAAAGGTCTACCGCGATTCGCTGATGGAGTCGTATCATGCAATCTATCCACAGTACGACTTCATCAACAATGTGGGATATGGAACCGCAAACCACTGCAAGGCCCTCGAGGAGTACGGGCCCTCACCGATTCATCGGCGCGGGTTCCGCGGGGTGATCGATCAGCGCCCGCTGTTCGGGTGACGGGAATGGGAGATGGCAGTTCCTCGAGACAAAATCATCGCGAACGCTGAGAAGCTCGTCACGAAGGGAAAGATCGAGCAGGCGATCAAGGAGTACGAGCGCCTGCTCGC